>CAYVII010000083.1:0-6277 GCA_964451475.1 uncultured Rickettsiales bacterium | reverse complement strand
GCGGTGTGAATAAGAAAGTTTATGCTGATGATCTTGTGACCGAGGGGATGTTCTCGCTTTGCCGCAACCCGCTTTATGTTGGTAATATGCTTATTTATTCAGGTGAGTTCCTGATGTTCGGTAATCTGGCGGTGTTTGTAATAGGCGTGCTTTCATTCTGGTTCATATATGAGTGCATCATTGCGGCTGAAGAAAATTACCTGCGCAATAAATTTGGCATAAGATATGATGAATATTGCAAAACAACCCCGCGCTGGGCGCTGTTGTTAGGCCGTTTTTCTGAAGCTAAAAAGGGTATGAAATTCAACCTGAAGCGAGTTTTCCAGAAAGACTATTCCACTATGCTTTCAACAATTGCGGTGCTTGCGGCAATTGAGTTCTGGCGCCTGGCAACAAACGGTATCCAGAATAATGAGGAGGATAATGTTGAGTTCCTGTTTGCGGCTGTTGCGGTTCTGGTTATTGCGGCAAGCCTTATCCGCTTTTTCAAGAAGAAAGAGTCTGCCCAGAAGGCCCGCGAAGCTGCAGCCCTTAAAGCGGCTGAGGGTGAGGGAATGAAGGCGCCGGAAGGTCAATAATTGCCATATTCCGTCATATTCAGGCATAATTCATTCGCTGCTAACCAATTAGCAACAATTTATTAAGGAATTGAGATTATTTATGCCCTAAGAGGGGCATTTATTGTGGGTACACTGTAATCTATTTGTAACCTTCTTATAATAAGATTGAAATATGTCAGAATCTAAGGGATTGCAATCAGACCAGCTGTTTTTAGGTCTTACCCGTCCGGCCATGGTAGCGGGCGTGCACTATCTTATTTTCATGTTAAACTTTGTTATCAACATTCTGGTGTTCATTAATATCCAGGATAATAAATTCGTGGTTATGGTATTGGGTTTTGGCAGTATACATGCGGTTTCGTACCTTATATGCCTTAAAGAGCCGCGCGCTATTGAACTTGTAATGACGCGCTATTCAAAGTGTGCAAGATGCCGTAACCGACTTTATCATAAACACACAAATTCATACGACGTAACCTAATGCTGCAACTGAAAAAACGAGATTCGTTCAAGAATGAAGTTGCCGATAAGGAATATGCGGCGAGTAATTTCATTCCGTATAAATGCCATTATGACTCAAAGACTATCATCACTAAAGATGATGAGCTTATGCAGGTAATAAAGCTGGACGGATTTTCTTTTGAAACCGTAGATGACGAAGAGCTGGATATGCGTAAAAGCGTGCGTAACGCGCTACTTAAATCCATGACGTCGGGTAACCTTGCGCTTTACTTCCATACAGTGCGCCGCAAACAGGCAATTTACCCTCCGGGAAAACAGCCGCGCGGTTTTGCGCGTGAGCTTGATAAAGCATGGCGCAAAAAACACGAAGGCCATGACAGCTTCCAAAATGAGCTGTACGTAACAATTATCCGTAAGCGTGATACACGCGGTGCCGCGGTGATTGAAAATACACTGCGCCGCCTGCAGGAAGCTACCGACCAGCAATCATATGAGGCTAGCTTGCGTGAAGCGCATAAAGAACTTACCGAGGTAACCGATCGTATAATTGCAACGCTGCGTGATTACGGTCCTGAAAAACTTGGCACAATTGATACTCCGGAAGGGCCTTATTCTGAAATCCTTGAGTTCCTTTCCTATCTTGTAAATTGCGGGCAGGGGCAGCCGGTACGCCTTCCTACACACTCGATTGATAAATATCTGCCATATTGCCGTCTTTATTTTGGTAACAGTGCGATTGAAGTTAAAAATATGAACAAGACAAAATATGCAGGTCTTGTTTCAATCAAGGAATATGGTCCGCAAACTGCGGCGGGTATGCTTGATAGTTATTTGAAGCTGCCTTTTGAGCTGATCATCAGCCAAAGCTATCTCTTCATCAACCGCCAGACATCTATTGAAGAGATGCGCCGTCAGCAAAACCGCATGATCAACGCGAACGAGGTTGCTATCTCGCAGATCGCCGAGATCAATGATGCACTTGATATTTCCATGTCAGGCCATGCAAGTTTTGGTGTGCACCATTTTACCGTAGTTGCACTTGCCGATGATCTTGAAGAGCTGGATAAAAACCTTTCGCAATGTATTGCCGAGATGGTGAATGTGGGTATCAATGCAAGGCGTGAATATATGAACCTTGAACCGGGCTTCTGGGCGCAGTTGCCTGGTAATTTCTCTTATGTTGCGCGCAAGGCGAAGATCAATACGATGAACCTTGCAAGTTTTGCATCTATGCATAACTATCCCGTTGGTAAAATAGACGGTAACCACTGGGGGCCTGCGGTATCTGTATTCGATACAGCGTCAGGTACGCCGTATTTTTTCAGTTTCCATTTGCGTGATGTTGGGCACACGACAATTATTGGTCCTACCGGTTCCGGTAAAACGGTACTGATGAACTTTCTGTGTACGCAGGCACAAAAATTCAACTGCCGCATGTTCCTGTTTGATAAAGATAGGGGTGCGGACCTGTTCGTGCGTGCGATAGGCGGCATTTACCACAATATTGAAGTCGGTAACCCTACAGGGTTTAATCCGCTGCAACTGTCCGATACTCCCGAAAACAGGGCGTTCCTTGGTGAATGGATGCAGGCGCTGCTTACTATCCATAACGAACCGTTCACATCGGAGGATATGGAAAAGGTTGCTGATGCCATAAACGGTAACTACAAGTTGAAAAAAGAAGACCGTATGCTGCGCAATATTGCGCCGTTCCTTGGGCTGGAAATGCCGGGTTCTATTGCCGCGCGTTTCAGGCAATGGCACTCAGACGGGCCTTTTGCATCACTATTTGATAACCCGATAGACGATATTGACTTTGACGAAGCAAATAACTTTGGTTTTGAGATGGGTGACATACTTGCAACCAAAGCTCCGCTTGCGCCAACGCTTTTATATCTGTTCCATAAAATAAACCTGTCGCTTGACGGTACTCCGACAATGATAGTACTGGATGAGGCATGGGCGCTAATTGATAACCCTATATTCTCACGCAAGATCAAAGACTGGTTGAAAACGCTGCGTAAGCTTAATGCCATGGTGATATTTGCAACCCAGTCGGTAGAAGATGCTTCAAAATCCAGCATCAATGACACTCTTTTGCAGCAGACAGCAACGCAGATATTTTTGCCGAATACAAAAGCAACGGAGGAATACCGCAAAGCGTTCCTTCTAACCAAGCGTGAATTTCAGCTGATAAAAGAAACAGACCCCGGCTCAAGGTTCTTCCTTGTTAAGCAGGGGATGGACGTAGTTGTTGCGCGTATTGATCTTTCAGGTATGGAAGATGTGATACCTGTACTTTCAGGCCGCGCAGAAACAGTTACGCTTGCCGACCGTATACGTAAAGAGCATGGCGAAGACCCTGAAGTATGGCTTCCTGTGTTCAAGAAAAGATTGAAGGAGGGCAAGTGAGGAATTTAATTCTTGCCATAACATTGCTGTTCCTTGCCGGTTTTGTGCATGATAATGCGCAGGCTGCTTCTGCGCCAGGTTCTCCTTACACCCCTACAACAACATCTGCCCCGCTGGAAACTCTTGATCCTATGCAGGATTATCTTTCAGGCCTTAACGGGCACTGCGGCGTGCAAATGCTTCCAACCAGCGCTAACCAGCAACTGAAGTTCATAAGTCCGCTTGTGCACTGCTTCCAGAACATCATAACCAGTCTTGTAACGGGAGGTACCACTATTGGCCCTATAACAATTCCGGGTTCGGGCGGGATATTGCAGAATATGGCCAATAACCTTAAAGCGGCGGTTAATGCCGCTATGGTGATTTATGTAATTATATTTGGCGTGAAAATAACCACGGGTATGATCAACAATCCGCGTCAGGAAGTATTCATGCATGCAATAAAACTCGCATTCGTTGCATGGCTTATCAATGGCATGGGCATTATGGATATGTGGTACATGACGCTTGGCGCGTACGAATCCATGCTTGGGGTGGTAATAACTCCGGCTACGCTCACAGCCTGCCCGATGACGGCGGTTCTTTCAATTGATCTGGTATGGGATACAATGGATTGCCTGTTCGGTAAAATAATCGGTTGGAATACGCCTAACGGTTACAACCAGACATGGCAGGGTGTTGCCCTGTTGTTTAGTACGCTGGTTGCGAAGGCCAGTCAAGGCGGCGGTGGTTACCTGATTGCGGCATTCATCGCAAACTCAATGCTTACAATATTGTTCAGTTTCCTGCAGATCGCCATGGCATATATCATATCAATGCTGGGTCTGATGCTGATGTTCTCACTGGCTCCGCTGGCATTGCCGTGCATGTTCTTCAGAGTAACCTACAACTATTTTGAAGCATGGTATAAAATGATAATTTCGTTCATACTTCAGGTAGTTGTGTTATTTGCCTTTACTGCATTTGCCTTTGGTATAATTGACCAGATATATAGCGGCCCCGACGGCCTGGAAGCAATGTTTGGTGGTACAAAAATATCTAATGAGGTAACACGTACTGATACACTTGGTACAAACACAATGTACTGGCAGAATTTTGAAGCGATGTTTACCGGTGCTATGGAAGGTAAGGGTGATATTACAATGGTGGTAAACTTTGTTTCGCTGCTTGTACTTGGTTACCTGATGCTTTCATTCATTACTATCGCCGGCCAGATAGCTCATGAAATATCGGGCGCAAGCTCATTCCCTAACCTGATGAGTTCAAGCGGTCACGGCATGAACTTTGCAATACCGAAGGTGTAGCATGAAGAGGATGTTTTTATTCATGATGCTGGTATTGATGGTTGGGTGCTCCGGCCCAAGCAATAAAGATACGTGCATACCTGCAAGAACAACCGATGATGAGCTGGCACTTGACGGTTCTGAAATGGCAAAGGCCGAGGATATTGACCAGAAGCTGCGTGATGCGCAGATAATCACCAACATAGTCAACAAGATCAAGGAAAGTGTAATGGGTAACAGCCCGATTCCTTTTGTTGGCGGTGGCGGTGCGCAGAACATGTTTAACGGTATAGTTTCCAGCCCGATGATACAAAACGGTATCATCGGCGCATTCATACTTTACGTGATGATATTTGGCGTAATGATAATAGGCGGGATGATAAATGTAACGCTTAACGAGCTTATCATACGTATGATCAAAGTTGCGTTCATTGGAATATTTGCCTTTAGCTGGAGTGAATTCTATCCTTTCATAGGTCAGGCATCGCTCACCTTTACCGATGAGATGCTCACCTATTTCCTTAATGCCTTCAGTTTCAAATTCAAAATCGGCGGTGTCGGTGTTTCAATAACCGAAAGCGTATTTGCAAAACTTGATTATTTCGTAGCGCGTATATTTGGCGTTAAGATGATGGCGCTTTTAAGTGCGCTGTTCCTTGCCGGAGGTTCGACAGGCCCTATATATGCCCTGCTAATACTGATGTCTGTGTTCTTTACGTTCAAGGCTATTATTACCGTTGTTCTGGTTTACTGTTTCTCATTATTCGCACGTGCATTGTTGTTTGCGGTAGCGCCTATATTCCTTACATGTATGCTCTTTAAGCCCACGCAGACGCTTTTTGACTCATGGCTGAGACAGCTCGTCAATTATAGTTTGCAGCCGGTACTTGTGGGGGCGTTCCTGGGTGTGTTCCTTGGTATCATGGAGCCGTTCTTCCAGGAATTCCTGAAATATCACTTCTGCTGGATGCCGATTGATTCGACGCGTGAGCAATATTCGTGGGTGTTTGTGGATCCTGCAACCAAAAACAAAATAGATTTTGGTGCAAACTCGCAGCCGGCTATTGAGATACAGCGCATACTTCTGTTCGTGGGTTTTGCTTACATATTCTATAGCGGTGTTAAGCTTGGCCAGAACGTTGCAGCGGGCTTAAGCGGTACTGTGGCGGGTGACCTTTCGGCCGCGGCAAGAGGTCTTGGCGGCCTTTCAAACTATGTTGGCAGTAAGAACAGTACTATTGGTGCAATGCTTAAGCAGCTGTAATTTATACTTTCCTGAACAGGCTTCCCGCAGCCCAGCCCATTAGGCCGGCAATGAATATTGCGAAGATGCCATAAAGTGCCGGTCTGTCATTTGCAAAGTTATGCACAGTAGCTTCTATGCCCACTTTTTCTATTTTAATAGGTATAGACTGCATACCTGCCAGCCTGCCTTCATTGAATGAATAGATCTCGGCACTATAAATACCCGGCAAAACTTTTTCAGGGAAGTTGACGCGTATGCGGAAAAGTGTGCCTTCAAGAAACGGTAGGTTAAGTACCTCAAAATCAATAAGTTCA
>CAYVII010000082.1:0-6317 GCA_964451475.1 uncultured Rickettsiales bacterium | reverse complement strand
TTATCAGTAGGGCAGAAAAAAGCGGGATAGTTGTTTTTGGTGCTTGACGTTTAGTGTAAAATATCATATTGCACCGCAGCAATATGATAAGCGCATATAAAACTTCAAGTAAGAGGTTGCAGTGTACAAGGTAACGAACCATACACAGCCAAAACGCAATTTTCATTTTATATATTTATTGATTCTATTTTTTACGGCAGCCTGCCAGTTTTCTGAAAGGCCAAACCACATGGTTCTTACAACTTACCGTATGCCGCCCGAGGCACTGCAGGAAATAGACATGCTGAACCGCAATTATTATTTGAGCGATAATACCAGATACCACATATACGGCCTGATGACAAAACAGTGTTTGCTGGCTCAATATCAAGGTATTCCTTGCGTTTACCCGCAAATAAATTACCCTCCTAACGAAAAGGCAATTAAGTAAAACATGGCAAAAATATTCATTATAGCGGGCGAGGCATCGGGTGACTGGCTGGGTTCAAAACTCATCCATAGCATCCGCCAAAAACTCCCGGGGGCCGAAATTTCCGGCGTAGGCGGCCCCAAGATGGAGCTTGAAGGGTTTACCTCTATATTTCCCATGAAAGAAATATCTCTTATGGGTTTTGCCGAAATTCTTCCGCACGCATTCAATTTAATGAAGCGCCTTAAACAGACAGAGCAGGCAATAATTGAACAAAAGCCCGATGTTGTGGTGAGCATTGATAGCCCCGGTTTTAATTTCCGTATCGCCGAGCGCATCCGGCATTTGCGCCCGCAAACAAAACTTATCCATTACGTAGCGCCAACCGTGTGGGCATATAAACCCGAACGCGCCGAAAAAGTGAATAAGCTTTTTGATAAACTCCTTTGCATCCTGCCGTTTGAGCCTGAATATTTTACTAATGCCGAGTTCATTGGCCACCCCGTTATTGAAGACGGGCTGGATAAAGGCGATGGCGCAGGCTTTAAAGAGCGTCATAAACTGGGTGATTTTATTTGCCTTATGCCGGGCAGCCGTAAGGGCGAGGTTAAAAGGCTTCTCCCGATATTTTTAGATGCGGCAAAAAAGCTTGGTAAAGAGCCGGTTATTATTGCGGCCGATAATGTGCAGATAGATGCCGACGTAAAAATAGTTCATAACCGCGAAAAGCTGGATTGCTTCGCAGCCTCAAGCTACGGCATAATCAAGTCGGGCACGTCGGGGCTGGAATATGCTTTTGCAGGCAGACCATATGTTATTGCCTACAAAGCCAACCCCATAACTATCTGGCTTATTCGCCGCATGGTTAAAATTCAGTTCGCCAATCTGGTGAATATATTATTCGGCCGCGAGGTTGTGCCAGAGCTTCTGCAGGAAAAATGCACCGCAGCCGAGATTGCGCAGGCGCTAGGCAAGGGCGAGGCGGTTGACAAAGAAGCATTGCTAAAAATGCTTACAAAAGACGGCACGCGCCCGTCTGATCTGGCTGCTGATATTGTTATTTCTTCAGCTCGTTCATGAACCCGCCAAGGAACAGGTCGTCATTGCCAATATACTGGCGGTTCATAAGTGTGCTTTTTACAGGCGCAATGTCATAACCGCTGCCTTCTTTGGCTGCGCGCCATACAAGCTCTGTGCAGTAAACCGCTTTGTCGTCATCCAGCAGGAAGCGGTCATCAAAAGGTGTTTTTCTTAAAAAATAATCATTCGCCTTTTTTGCAACCTCTGCCCTTATTTCCGGCGTGAAATTCAGTCGATAGAAACCTGCCGCGCTTGCATTTGCAAGGAACTGCGCAAGCAACTGTCGGGAAACTTTTGCCACATGGTCGTTAGTATCGGCATATGCATGGATAACAAAAACCTGCCCGTGATCAATATATATAACGCCGGTATGTGAATATTTTCCGTCAACACGTGCGGCGGCCGATGATACATCGCCCCAGAAGCTGTTTTCTTTACGGAATACGATATCGCCGCTTTCAAGCCCTGCAGGAATAGGGAACTTTGCCTCGTCCCCCACAAAAAAGTAAACTGAAAGGCCGGCCAGCGCCGCCAGTATGATTATTATCTTGCGGGTCCGCATTTTTTAGCCGATGACATAAATGCGGTTACTGTTTCCTGGTCAAGCGCGTCATTTCTAATAACTTCGGCAAAGTTTATGCTGCCGTCTGCTTTTTGCGCGTCTTCCATTTCATCCACAAGTTTTTCATAGCGTACTTTATCAAGCTCTTTTGCCAGTTCCTGACCTGTGCACAGGCAGCTATTGCGCTTGCTTTCATCAGGGTCTTTGGCGCAGATCTCTGCAAAACGCTGCTGCGGGTTCTTGCCGCAGGCTGTAAGAGCGGCAGTAAGGGCCACGGCCATGAATACTGGAAGAATGATATTTTTCATTTAGCTACCTAATAATATTGCGGGGGTGATTATGCCAAAATAAATAATATTTGCAAACAGTAATAAATGGCTTAAACAAAGGCCTTAAGTCTTAAGCAAGTGCCCTCTTGATGAAATGGTAGACATAGTAGACTTAAAATCTGCGGGCCGTAAGGCCATGCCGGTTCGAGTCCGGCAGAGGGCACCATTTAAAAGGCAATTTAAAGGCAATGCACATATGAAAAAATATGCGGCGCTAATCATACTTATCCTGCTGATCGGGGCAGGGGCGTATTATTTTACATTACCTAAAAACGGCACTTTGCATTTTGCGTCTGAAAATGAGGTTAAGATCTGGGCAGAAGCAACTTTCGGCGGAGGCTTTACGGAAAGCTACGCATTCAGCAGAGACGGTGATGTCTATAACGTCGTTGTCGCATACCGCTCATTCACATCCGGCAGGGAAAGTACGGATGTCACCTTTTTCATAAAAAGATACGGCTGGTACGTGCAGGCATTCCATTACCCTATGGTGTACGAAGCGCTTGAAGTTGAGCAGTCGGACGGAAAATTCATAATTAAAAAACGCGGGCATGGAAGTAATAAAGATGCCGTCAGGCGCGTAATAAAATTTGAAGAGCTGCTGCAATAATGGAATTCAAACCGGGAATCAGATTTGAAAAGAAGGAATTGCTGAAAATAGCAGGCAGCCTTGCGGTGTCCGCGGCTATTTTCCAAACCTCGCCTTACATTGCCTTCCTTATAATTTTTGTGCTGTGCCATTTTCTGCTGTTTTGCAATGTTTTCCGCATCACGCGCAGCGGTGAACTTAAATGGGGAGCGCTCTTCATTGTTTTTTTTCTTCCTGCATTTTATGATGCTTGTCACATGGAAGCAGTTTTTTATTCTCACGCTTACGGCAACAATAGTTATCATTCTGCACGAAATGCGCAAAAAATCTTATCACGGAATTTTCTGGCAAAAAGTGAACCCTGATTTGCCTGAATGGTTTGAAAATAATCTGCGCCGCAAAAAGTAATTCAAAAATAGCGGCTGTATAATTTTTTTTATAACAGATGAAACGCTATGCTTTCCCTATCTTTTTGCTAGAGTAAAAATGACACTGTCAACTAATTTGAAAAAGTGTGTTGACAAAATAATTTTAGCGTTGCAATTTCGTAACTAGAGTATTTTTGTCACAACTAAATGCGGGGGAAGCATGAAGCAGCCGACCAACTCCAAAAAGAACATGGATATTCTTATTGTCGATGATGAGAACGATATCTGCAAACTCATCGCCGACATCTTGAAAGATGAAGGCTACACAACGCGCTATGTTCGCGGAAGTCTTGAGGCTCTTGCCGAACTGGCTGCAAAACAACCTTCAATGTTACTGCTGGATATCTGGCTTGAAGGCAGCCCGCTAGATGGCCTTGGCATACTAGAGATAGTAAGTAAAAAATACCCGAACCTTCCTGTGGTGATGATAAGCGGCCACGGAAATATTGATACTGCGGTTACATCTATCAAGATGGGCGCGTATGATTTCATTGAAAAGCCGTTCAAAGAAGAACGCCTTGTTCTGGCAGTGCAAAAAGCAATAGAAAATGCAGAGCTTCGCCGCGAGAACCAAACCCTTCAGGCTCGCCTGCCAAACCAGGATGAGTTTATTGGCAGATCTTCAACCGTAAGCTCGCTTCTTCAGCTTGTTGAAAAATACGCGGCAACAAAAAGCCGTATTTTCATTTCAGGCGGCGAAGGCACAGGCAAAAAGCAGCTTGCTAAAATGTTCCATAACCAGTCTGAATATAAAGACGGCCCATACATAATGTTCAGCCCCGGCTCATTTACGCCCGAGGCGCTTGAGCTTGAAATATTCGGCAAAGGTATTGATGCAAGCCAAAGCTTTGGTGATGCTACCCCTAAACAGGGCGTGCTTGAACGCGCAAAGAACGGTACGCTGGTTATTGATGAGGTTGCAAACCTTCCGGCCGATATTCAGGGCAAGCTTCTTAAAGTTCTTGCTACCAACAAGTTCAAACGCATTGGTCACGATAAAGAATATAATCTTGAGTGCCGCATAATCTCTACTACTTCTAAAAATATCCAGCAGGAAATTGCCGATGGCCGCTTTAAAGGTGACCTTCACTCACGCTTAAGCGTTGTTCCGGTTGAAATGCCTTCACTTAAAGAGCGCCGCGAAGATATTCCGGCTCTGTGCGATTATTTTGTGCGTGCATATGCGGCAATGACCAACAAACCTGCTAAAAAAGTTTCGGAAGAGGCGCTTTCGGTGCTTCAGTCATATGAATGGCCGGGCAATATCAGCCAGCTTAAGAACATCATTGAATGGCTGATGATCATGTCTAAGAACGATGCCGACATCATCAACATCACCTCACTGGCTAACGATATCTTCTCATCTGTGCCAAATGTTCCGGCGGGCGGCAGCAACCAGATAGAAAATAACGTGGACATTATGTCTATGCCTCTGCGTGAAGCGCGTGAACTGTTTGAAAAACAATATCTGCTTGCGCAGGTTAACCGCTTTGGCGGCAACATATCAAAAACATCCGTGTTCATTGGTATGGAGCGCTCGGCGCTGCACCGTAAGCTGAAATCACTTAAAGTTCATGACCTTCGCATCAACCGCAAGAAAGGTGATGAAGATATTGCCGATGATCTTGCAGATATGGGCGCAGATATCGGTGAAGAACTAACAGAAGAAACCGCAGCATAATTTGCTGCACTGCAAACTGTTGCCGCATTACATCTTGAATTTTTGAGCCGTTGTAGTATACATACAAATACGGTTCTGGTTTATATGTAAGGTTTCCTAAGGTCTCTCTGAACAATGCCACGAGTCTAGCAAGTTGGGATAGTATGGGTAATGCTTAACCGACAAAGCAATATAAATGGATAAGGGGCTACGGATAATACACCTACGGTAAACTGGAACCATTCTTAATAAAAGCCGCTTTAAGCGGCTTTTTTATTGCCTGAATTTATTTGCTAAAGTTTTATGCCTTTCGCAATTGTGCTGCCGTTCAAGAATTCCTGCGCCGTCATTGGCTTTTTGCCTTCTTTTTGCAGCTTTCTGATTCTAAGGGCACCGCTGCCGCAGGCAATAAGCAGCTTATCATCCAAAACTGTTCCTGCAGTTCCGCTTGTGTTTTCAATATCTGCCTCAAACAATTTTATCTTTTTTCCTTCATGCATAAAATAAGCACCGGGGAAAGGGTTTAGCCCGCGTATCTGGTTGCGTATCTTTTCTGCGCTGTCATTCCAGTTGATGATCTCATCTTCCTTCGTCAGCTTCTTGGCATAGGTAACGCCGTCGGCACTTTGTTTCACCGCGGTTATACTTCCAAGCGCGGCAATACAGCCAAGCGTCATTTCTGCCCCAAGCTTCGCGCAAAAATCATGAAGCTGTCCAACATTCATATCAGGTTCGATCTCAAAATTACCCTGCATCAAAATATCGCCCGTGTCTAAACCCTTGTCCATCTGCATAATGCAAACCGCGCTTTCCTTATCGCCTTCCATGATAGTGCGCTGCAATGGCGCCGCCCCGCGCCAGCGCGGCAATAGGGAAGGGTGTATGTTTATGCAGCCAAATTTGGGCGCCTTTAAAATATGCTCGGGCAATAAAATTCCGTAAGCCGCAACCACCGCAACATCGGCAGGCGGAAGCTGCTCTGTTTTAAGTGAGGCAGGTGTAAAGACATTCAGCCCGTGCTGCTCTGCCAGTTCATGTATCGGGGTTTTCTTTATTTCTTTACCGCGGCCTGCAGGTTTTGGCGGGGCGGTGTAAACCGCAACTATCTCATGGGCAGAATTTATAAGCGCCTGCAATGCAGGCAGCGCAAAATGCGGCGTTCCCATGAATATTACTTTGCGCGCTTGTGCCATAATAAAAAAGAGTGGAGGCCGAGGGCGGAATCGAACCGCCGCATGCGGGATTTGCAGTCCCGCGCAT
>CAYVII010000081.1:0-6413 GCA_964451475.1 uncultured Rickettsiales bacterium | reverse complement strand
GCCGTCATCAAGCGGTACAAGATAGGAAACCAGTGTCTGATCACAGGGGAAATAGGTGTTTTTTACATTATCGCCCGGCTCATAAAGTACCGTACCTTTATCAGCCTTAATCAGGCTAATATGCGGTAGTAACAGATCTCTGTCTTTATCATTCAGCTTTCTCAGTAGGTTATTACTATTGAGGTCTATTTTGAAAAAGTTATCAAAACTCATAATTACGGCCTATTGTGTATACTAGTGAACATACATTATCGATTTTACTGTATACAACCGGACAGAGCATAGAAATTTGAATTTACTCCCACTTCCATAAAGGACTTATAAATGAATCAGCAAGAGCCTGAATATAGTTCTTTACCGGAATTGGGAATAAGGCCGATATTGATTGTTGAGGATCACGAAGCAAATATATTTGTTGCTTCACTTTATATGGAAGAGCTTGGTTATGAGTTCGAAGTTGCACGTACGGGTAATGAGGCTTTTGAAAAATTCCGGTCCGGAAAATATAGTGTAATATTAATGGACGTGGAAATGCCGGACCTCAACGGTATAGATGCAACCAGACTGATTAGGGAATTTGAGATAAAAGGAAACTTAGTGCCGACTTCAATAATCGGTATTACGGCGCACGCGCTTTCAATTCACAGAGAGCGCTGTTTAGATGCGGGTATGAATGACTATATTTCCAAGCCTATGAATCTGGATATGCTAAAAAAGAAACTGGAGCATTTCATAAAGCTCAGTAATTACTAATCTTACTGGTAATTATAAATATATTTTTGCTAAATATCTGGTTTTTTGTATTTTTATGAAATGACAAAAAACGCTTTGGAGCTTGAGTTGCTTATGAAACGCGCTAATAGCGGTGATAAAGCAGCATATTCATTACTGCTTGAAAGCTTAAGTGTTGTGGTCAGGAAAATCATTTCAAAAAAGATCCGTGCGGCAGATGAGGCGGAAGATGTTTTGCAGGAAATTCTGATATCTATCCATAAGGCACGCCATACTTATGATGGCTCAAGGCCGCTATTGCCATGGGTTTATGCCATAGCTAAATTCCGCCTGGCAGACCATTTTCGTAAAACCTATGGTAGGGTAGAAACCATTAATATTGAAGAGGTTGCAGAAATAGCCGATGAAAATGTAACCGAACCTGCCGCTTTTTACGAATCTATAAAAAAGGAGGTGGAAAAACTTTCCGGCAACCAGCCCAAAATATTGGAGCTTATGTATGTAAACGGGTTGACGGCAAAGGAAGCAGGGCAAAAACTTGGCATGAAAGAATCGGCCGTGAAAGTAGCTGCACACCGTGCCTATAAAATACTCAGAAAAAAATTATCCGTATGACAACGAAAAAACTTATTGATGAACTTACTAAGGAGGCGGGTGTAAAAACCATTCCCCCCAAAACCATATTTGCCAGATGGATGGCTTTTTCAGTCATTTACATTGCGCTAATTATATGTGTGCTTCAGCTACGTGACGATATAATGCTGAAACTGCATGAACCTTTATTCGTAGCGGAAATAATTTCTCTGCTTGCGCTTGGGATAATGGTAGGAATATCGTCAATCATTCTTTCTTACCCTGATAGTTACCAGAAAAAATACCTGGTATATACACCGTTTCTTCCGCTTATGGCTTTTCTTGCAATTGTTTTTGCGCAGGCAGAGCATTCAAAACATATATCGGTTAATCTTGACGGTGAGATAGGCTGTTTTATCTGCATTTGTATATATGCAGCAGGGCCGGGAATTTATCTGTTCAGGCAACTGATTAAAAACGCAACCACAAGCCCGGCTTTAGCGGGTGCTATGGCTTCACTTGCGGTTTTTTGCTTTGGTGCAATGGCAATAAGGCTGACCGAAAAAGTTGATTCGATGGAGCACATAATACTGGTGCATTATCTGCCGCTTATTGTGATTGCCACTGCTGGCATGTGGGTTGGCCGTAAATTACTAAAATGGTAGCTTCATGAGAATAGCAGTTATAGGGCTTGGAATAAGCGGTCTTGGTGCAGCCTACATATTAAACCGCAATGGTCATGAAGTAGTTGGTTTTGAAAAGAATGATTATATAGGCGGCCACAGCCGCACTATTGAGGTTGAGGGTGTTCCGGTCGATACGGGATTTATTGTTTTTAATTACCGCAATTACCCGCATTTAACAGGTTTGTTTGACCTGCTTAAAGTGCCGGTTGAAAAATCTGATATGTCATTTGCCGCCAGTATTAAGGGTAACTGGCTGGAATACGGCACGCAGAATTCAAGTGCGATATTCGCACAGAAAAAAAACCTGCTGCGTCCCGCATTCATTAAGATGATACGCGATATTCTGAAGTTTAATAAACATGCAATATCTTATGTTGAATCTGACCTGAGCCTGGGGCAGGTGCTGGAAAAAATGGGCATGGGCGAATGGTTCAAAAAATATTACATACTTGCAATCGGCGGTGCAATATGGAGTACGCCTATTGACGGCATGACGGATTTTCCCGCAAAAACATTTATCCGCTTCTTTGAAAACCACGGTCTTTTAACGGTTGATGATCAGCCGCAATGGTACACCGTAACCGGAGGTAGCCGCGAATATGTGCGCCGTGTTGCGCAGGGGCTGGATATCAGGAAAGGCCGCCCTGTTGAATCAGTTATACGTAAAGGTGGCAAAATAATTGTAGATGGTGAAGAGTTTGATCAGGTAATATTTGGGTGCCATTCAGATCAGGCACTGAAAATGCTGCATGATGCAAGTGTGGATGAAAAATATCTGTTAGGCAATTTCAAATACCAGAAAAATGAGATTGTGGTGCATTCTGACGAAAGCTTTATGCCGAACAATAAAAAATGCTGGGCAAGCTGGGTTTATAAAATTGACGGTAAAACCGATGAAGCGCAGCAGATATCGCTTAGTTACTGGATGAACCGCTTGCAGAACCTTAAAATAAACAAGCCGGTGATTGTAACGCTCAACCCTACCCGACAGCCTGATGAAAATAAAGTACATGACAGGCATGTGTTTGAACATCCGGTATTTGATATGCCGGCAATTGACAGCCAGCCAATCCTTGCGCGTATACAGGGTAAGCAGAATACATGGTTTTGCGGTGCATACCAGCGTTATGGCTTTCATGAGGATGGCCTGCTTAGCGCGGTGGAGGTTTGCCGTAAACTTGGTGCAAAGGTCCCGTGGGAGAAGTAATGAATAATGCTCCCGAAAATTCCGTTTATTTTGCGAAGGTGATGCATAAACGGCTTTTGCCTAAAGAACACGGTTTCAGCTATGAAATTTATTATGTCCACCTGCCTCTTTCAAAGCTCGGTGAACTGGCCGGCTTTAAAAAAATAAAGCTCAACCGCCGCGGTATGCTTAGCTTTTGGGAAAAAGACCATGGCGATTATAAACCGCAAGGGTTAGAAAAATGGGCGCGAGGATTGCTGGCACAGTATAATATAAACAAGGCCGATGGTGAGATAGTTCTGCTTACCTTTCCCCGTGTGATGGGATATGTTTTTAACCCGGTAAGTTTTTATTTCTGCCTTGATAAAGAGCAAAATCTGCGTGCGGTAATTGCCGAGGTTAATAACACATTCGGTGAAACGCACAGCTATATATGTGTGAATGAGAATCAGGAGATCATCACTTCGGAAAACTGGATGGAGTCTGAAAAGATATTCCATGTCTCACCATTTCTGGAGCGTGAGGGTACTTACAAATTCCGCTTTGACTATAAGACGGATAACATAGGTATCTGGATAGATCTTTATGACCCTTCCCAGGATAAAAAGCTCATAACCTCATTAATGGGCAGGCTAGAGCCCATGACAGATGAAGTTATATCCAAAGCATTCAGGAAACATCCGCTAGTTACTATCAAAACTATAATCCTGATTCATATGCATGCGCTTAAGCTTTTGCGTAAAGGATTGAAATATATTGTAAAGCCTGTGCAACGAAAAGAGCGTGTAACCATTTCCGGCTTTGGGAAGAATAATAATAAGTAACAGGTAATTTATGCTGACTAATATTCTGGAAAAGAAATTTTTAAAAGCTTTTGAAAATGTAAGATACGGCAAAATTGAAATAACTTTGCCAAACGGAAAGAGCTATTTTTTTGAAGGCGCGGAACCGGGCAAAAGCGCTGAACTTATTATTCACGACAGTGCCATGATATTAAACCTTTACGCGCGCGGTGATATTGGTTTTGCCGATGATTACCGCCATGGGAAATGGGATAGTAAAGATCTTATAGAGCTGGTTGATTTTTGTCTTAGCAACGAGGAAGCTTTGCAAAAATGCATTTTTGGTTCAGGTCTTTTCAGGGCAATGGTGCGCTTTGCCTACTTGTTCAGGCAAAATTCGGTTAAAGGCAGCAAAGCCAATATCCATGCGCATTATGACATAGGGAATAGTTTTTATAAATTATGGCTGGATGAAACTATGTCTTATTCATCTGCAATATTTGAAGACGATAATGAGCTGTTGGCAAATGCGCAGCTTAACAAATATGACCGCATATTAGACCGCCTGCAAAGCAACAACAATATACTTGAAGTTGGCTGTGGTTGGGGCGGCTTTATGGACAGGGCAATAGAGCTTGGCGGGAATGATGTGAAAGGTGTAACAATTTCCGACGAGCAATTTGCTTTTGCAAAAGAACGCATAAAAGACAAAGGTAAGGTGGAGCTTACAGATTACCGCAGACTGGGCGGCAAATACAACAATATAGTTTCCATAGAAATGTTTGAAGCGGTTGGCGAAAAATACTGGAAAACATATTTTGATAAGATTGCCGCGCTGCTGGATAAGAAAGGTAAGGCTGTTATACAGACCATAACCATTGATAACCGCCATTTTGATGCTTATCGTAAAGGTGGTGACGCCATACGCACTTTCATATTCCCGGGCGGTATGCTGCCATCGCCTGAAGCTTTTAAGTCAAAAGCTGCAAATAGCGGGCTTAAGACCACTGATGAATTTGCTTTCGGGCAGGATTATGCAACTACATTAAAACGCTGGCTGGCTAATTTTGAAAGTAAGCTGCCGGAAGTAAGAAGCCTTGGTTTTGATGAAAAATTCATTCGTCTGTGGCGTTATTATTTAGCTGCGTGTGCCGGTTCATTCCAGGCGGGGCGTACAGACGTAATGCAAATGGAGCTGCAGCATGCTTAAGATATTTGCATTGTTATTAATACTTATTCCTTTTGCTGCAAATGCTGCCGGTGTGCAACCTGATATTATTTATAAGCATATATCAAATGCAAAACCCGTGGGTGAGGGCGTTTACAGCAAACTGTTCTGGGATATTTACAAAGCCAAGCTATTTGCGCCGGGAGGAAAATACATAGAGCAGGCGCCGTACGCGCTTTCGATAACTTATTTTGCCGATATAAAGGGCAAGGATATTGCCGAGCGTTCAGTTGCTGAAATGAAAAGCACCGGGATCAGCAGCGCGGATAAGCTGGCAGAATGGGGAAAGCAAATGGAAAAGATATTCCCTGATGTAAAAAACGGCAGCAATTTAACGGCAATAGCGGCCAAAAGCGGTGAAACGCTATTTTTTAGTGAAGATAAGCAAATAGGAACTGTGGCCGATAAGGAATTTGCTCCGGCATTTTTTGGAATATGGCTGAAGCCGGAAACATCGGACAAAAAATTAAGATCACAATTACTTGGAGATTTGAAATGAAAAAAATATTTTTAATAGGAGCAGTATTTATGTTGTTTGGATGCGGTAGCATTGATGTAAAGAAATATGAAGGCAAAAAGCCGGAAGTAACACTTAAAAGTTTTTACAGCGAGCCTGTGCATGGTTATGGGTTTTTCCAGAACCGTAGCGGTGAAATTACCGATAGATATTATGCCTACCTGATCCCGAAGTGGAACGGTAATGAAGGTACAATACATGAAAAGCAGTGGCGTGAAGACGGCAGCCTGCTGCTAGAGCAGACATGGAACGTAAAAATTGCTGCAGACGGCAAAAGCTTTACTGCTACCGGAGATAAAATTGTAGGTGAGATGAAAGGCAAAAGCGCAGGCTTTGCGTTTAACATGAAATATTCCATGATGGTACCGCGCGGTGATACAGGTAAGGAAATAGAAATTGATGCCGATGATTGGACATACCTGCAACAGGACGGTACCGGACTCAATAAGATCTCCATGAGTAAATTTGGTATACATGTGGGTGATGTAACATACATCCTACGTAAACTAGCGCCGAATGAGAAGCTGAATGAAGGTTACCTGCCTAAATAAAAGGATATCCTAGAAATCAAACAGTTCATGATGCGCTCCGATGCGCTCTAAATAATTCTTCCGGTTATGATAAGGATGATAGTTAGAAGCTGTAGGATAGGCCAACTTCACCATATAGGCCATTATCGCCACGGCGTGATGAATCCGAGTAACCGGCA
>CAYVII010000080.1:0-6493 GCA_964451475.1 uncultured Rickettsiales bacterium | reverse complement strand
ACCTTGTATTTTTCAACACACGTGGCTTTGATTATTCGCATGTCGGCATTTATAGTGGCGAGGGCAAATTCTTCCATGCAAGCACCAAGCTTAACGCAGTTGTACTTGGTGACTTAAGCAGCCCATATTTTTCAACACGCTATAACGGCGCAAGGCGTGTGATGGGTGAAAGTAGCGTGGTGCAATACGGCAATCGTACATCGGGCTAGAGGCCGCGAAAAACACCACCTTTTCGGTAGTAATATATGTTAATTTTTCGCTTGCTCGCATTTTTGCGGCGGTATAGATTGTGTTTACGTTAATTTTTCCGGAGCAGTTAGCTCCAAATACGTAACCGCGAAAACAGAGCAAAATATGACAGCACAAGCAACTGCCGAAATAAGGCCTTTCCCAGCAAATAACATGAAGTTCACTGCCGAGCGCGACACCATCCTTAAAAGCCTTGCACACGTGCAAAGCGTTGTTGAGAAACGCACTACAATACCTGTACTTTCCAACGTAAAAATAGAAGCAGAAAACGGCAGACTTCGTCTTACTGCAACAGACATGGAAATTGCGATATCTGATTACTCTAACGCAAAAGTTGCCGATGAAGGCCGCATCACTTTGCCTGCCGGCGTTCTTTACGATATCGTCCGTAAACTTCCTGAAGGTGCCGAAATTGAAATTTCCACTCTTTCGGGTGACCAGGTTCAGGTAAAATCGGGCCGTTCAAAGTTCAAGCTTCTTTCTCTGCCTGTTGATACTTTCCCTGTTATGGAACAGGGCGACCTTCCGCATAAATTCACTCTTACTTCAAAAGAGTTCCATACTCTTATCGATAAAGTGCGTTTCGCGATATCTAACGAGGAAACGCGTTATTACCTTAACGGTATTTATGTTCACTCAACCGAAGATAACGGTATTCCGGTTCTTCGTTCTGCTGCAACTGACGGCCACCGCTTAGCGCGCATTTCTATTGCATGCCCTGTAGGCGCGGAAGAAATGCCGGGTGTTATCATCCCTAAAAAGACAGTGAATGAGCTTAAAAAGCTGCTTGCCGATTATGCAGGTGAAGTTCAGATCGCACTTTCTGAAACAAAGATAATGTTCACTCTGGGTGATACTCTTATCGTTTCAAAACTCATCGACGGCAAATTCCCTGATTATGACCGCGTGATACCTAAGAACAATGACAAGATACTTGAAGTTAACACGGCTGAATTCACAGCTGCGGTTGACCGCGTATCTACGGTTTCTTTAGAAAAAGCGCGCGCTATCAAACTATTCGTGAAAACAGGTAACGTAACAGTTGCAACTGATGCCCCGGACGGTTCAACCGCTCATGAAGAACTGGAAAGCAGCTACAGCGCCGAACCTATTGAGACAGGTTATAACTTCCGTTATGTACTTGATATGATGGGTCAGATAGAAGGTGAAACTACACAGTTCATGCTTGCAGACTCTGCCAGCCCTGCGCTGGTGCGTGACCCTTCCGATGTAAGCACGCTTTATGTTATCATGCCAATGCGCGTGTAACAACACAGTAACTAAATTAATATTTAAGGCCCTGCCGCCCGCGGGGCCTTTTTTATTTGTGCTTTATTTAACCGCCGGCGCTTTAGTTTCTTGAACTTTAGGATCCGGTTTTGGTTCCTGATCTTCTTCTGGCGCTTCCTCTTCCGTTAACGGCTGCCTTTCTTCTGCCATTGGTTTGCAGACAGGTTGCGTTAGATTTTTTTGCTCAGAATCAACAAGCAGGTTGCCCATTATAAGCATATTGCGGCCAATCAGCAGCTGGTAATCAAACTGGCGACGATCTGCCAGGTTTACTTCACCATCTATCAACCTGCCGGCTATACAGAATTCCATATTCACAACGGGACGAACTATTTCCTGCCCCTGATGTCTGTTTTTAATAGTGGCTAAACGCACTACTTCCTTTTCCAGCACTTTCTGGTTTGCCTGTTTATCCGTAAGTTTGAACTTAACACGCTGTACTTTGCCTTCTTCAGCTTTATCCAGACTTATTATCTCGGCATTTATGGAAGTTGTATCAGCACCTGTATCAAGCTTGGCATCATATTCAAATCCGGCATCTACAAGCCCCACCTTTTCGATGTAACCGGTAGTTATCTGTTCGTTGGCAGATGCAGCGCCGGCCGCACCCAAAGAAAGGAGCAATGTAAGCAGGTATTTAGGCACGGTCTATACGTCCAGATTTTCTACTTTAAGTGCGTTTTCCTGAATGAAGTCGCGGCGTGGTTCAACCACATCACCCATCAGAGTGCTGAACACCTGATCTGCTTCATCAAACGCGTTGATCTTAACCTGAAGAAGAGTGCGGTTCTTGCTATCAAGCGTAGTTTCCCATAGCTGTTCCGCGTTCATTTCACCAAGACCCTTGAAGCGCTGGATGCTTGCACCTTTACGGCCAAATTCAAGCAGGCTGTCAAAGAATGTTTTTGGTGAAGCGATCTTCACTTCCACTTCTTTACGTATAAGGGTTGTGCCTGAAAGCTCAGACAGTTCAGGCGCCAGCTTTGCCAGTTCTTTTGCTTCATGAGAGTGGGTAATTTTTGAGTCTATAACCACGCTCTCTTTCACGCCCCTGTGCTCACGCGTTAAAATAACGGCATCAGCGTCGGCCCTGGCAGGATATTCTTCAGCGGCAGTTTTTGATCTGTTAAGAACTTCAACAAGCGCTTTCGCGGTGTTATCGTTCACGCCTTTGTCAAAGATGCCTGCAAATGCCGCAGCTTCAACATATTTTTCAGGCAGACGGTTTGAAAGTGATTTGATGCTGCCTGCATATTTGCGGGCCTTCTCAACCAGCTCACGCAGGTTTGCAGATGAACCTTTAAGTGATGCATCTTCAAGCGCGATATCTATCAGCTTATCTTCAAGCGCGCGCTCGTCTTTCAGGTAAACTTCAACCTGACCGCGCTTCATTTTGTAAAGCGGCGGCTGTGCGATGTACAGATAACCACCGTCAATAAGCTCACGCATGTGACGGAAGAAAAACGTTAAAAGAAGAGTACGAATGTGAGAACCATCCACGTCCGCGTCGGTCATGATGACGATTTTGTGGTAACGCAGTTTATCTTTGTTGAACTCATCTTTGATCGATGTGCCAAGAGCAGTAATAAGCGTGCCGATTTCCTGTGAAGAAAGCATGCGGTCAAAACGCGCTTTTTCAACGTTCAGGATTTTACCGCGCAGTGGAAGTATCGCCTGAGTCTTACGGTCACGCCCCTGCTTTGCAGAGCCGCCCGCAGAGTCACCTTCTACGATGAACAGTTCAGATTTAGAAGGATCTTTTTCCTGACAGTCTGCCAGTTTGCCCGGCAGGGCCGAAATTTCCAGCGCACTTTTACGGCGTGTAAGTTCACGCGCTTTACGAGCCGCTTCACGCGCAACTGCCGCTTCAACTATTTTCTGGGCAATTATTTTTGCATCTTGCGGATGCTCTTCAAACCACTGACCAAGTTTATCACCCAATATGCTTTCCACCACCGGGCGTACTTCTGATGAAACCAGCTTGTCTTTTGTCTGGCTAGAGAATTTAGGATCAGGAACTTTAACTGAAAGAACGCAAGTTAAACCTTCACGGCTATCATCACCCGAAAGATTTACTTTTTCTTTTTTGCCGATGCCGCTCTCTTCAATATATTTATTGATGGTACGCGTTAGCGCTGCACGGAAACCCTGAAGGTGCGTACCGCCATCACGTTGCGGGATGTTATTTGTGAACGGTAACGTATTTTCGTAATAGCCATCATTCCACTGCAAAGCAGCATCAACCGTAATGCCGTCTTTCTCGCCGGTAACGGAGAATGTCTGGTGAAGCGCATTGCGCGACCTATCAAGATATTTTACGAAAGCAGTGATACCACCGTCATAAAGGAATTCAGATTTTTTCGGCTCGCCTGTCTCTTCATCAACTTCACGGTTATCAACTAAAGTTACACGTACGCCAGAGTTTAGGAATGCAAGCTCGCGAAGGCGGTGCTCAAGAGTTGAGAAATCAAAATCAGTCTGGGTGAAAGTTTCTTTTGAAGGAAGGAAGGTAACTTCAGTACCTTTCTGGCCGTTAGCATCTCCCACAACTTTAAGGTGGGTTGTGCATTCGCCATGCTCAAAGCGGGCGAAATGTTCTTTACCCTGACGCCAGATCTTAAGATCAAGCCACTCAGAAAGTGCGTTAACTACAGATACGCCAACCCCGTGCAGGCCACCTGAAACTTTATATGAATTCTGGTCAAATTTACCGCCGGCGTGGAGCTGGGTCATAATAACCTCAGCGGCAGAAACACCTTCAGAAGAGTGGATATCTACCGGGATACCGCGGCCATTATCACGCACCGTACATGAGCCGTCTTTGTTGAGGGCAACATAAACACCATCGCAGTGTCCGGCCAATGCTTCGTCGATAGCGTTATCTACAACTTCATAAACCATGTGGTGAAGACCTGAGCCGTCATCAGTATCACCAATATACATGCCCGGGCGTTTACGAACCGCCTCAAGACCTTTTAAAACTTTGATTGAATCGGCGCCATATTCAGCTGAATTAGCGGCCTGAGGAGTGATGTTTTCTTCCATTTTCTGTGCTGTGTTTGTCATGCCCTGAAACTACTAAATTTGAGCATGGGTAGCAAGGTAATAATGCGTGATTCAGACGCTTTTTATTTCCCCTTCTGAAACAAGGAAATGCGCGGCTTCCAGCCCTTCAAAAAGTGCGTTTTCCGTACCGGTGATAAAGGTCTGTGAGCGGGTGGCGCCGACTTCGGCAAAAAGCTCTGCGCGACGGCCTTCATCCAGGTGTGCCACAACTTCATCGAGCAGCAATATAGGGGCACGGTTCTTGCGTATTTTCAGCATATTTGCCAGCGCAAGGATTATTGAAAGCAAAAGAGCCTTCTGCTCACCGGTCGAGCTATGTTCTGCCGCAATATTCTTTTCCGTGTTGGTAACTGCAAAATCTGTCCTGTGAACGCCGAAATTTGTGCGGCCCTGATTACCGTCCAGATAACGCGATGAATTCAGATCTTCCAGAAAATAATTCTCTACCTCCAGCGCCGGACGGCTTTTTATCAGCGCCTCATATTTTCCCTTAACCTCGATATCCGCTTTCGGGAAAAGGCTCGGGCGGGCATTTATGGCATCTTGCAAAAACCCTATTACCTCTACACGCGCTGCGGCAATTGCTATGCCGTACTCAACCATTCTTTTTTCAAGAGCGGTAAGCCAGTGGTTGTCCTGCATACCGTCTTTAAGCAGCTTTAAACGTTCACGGGTGGCGTTTTCATATACTGCCACGCGTGATGCATGCTCAGGATCAAAATTATAGATTATACGGTCAAAAAAACGGCGGCGCTCACCACTATCGGCCAAAAAGACGCCATCCATTTGCGGAGTAAGCCATATGCAGGAAACATAGCTGGCCAGCGCATTTACGCCTTTTTGTATCTCTCCGTCTATTTTAACCGTGCGCTTATTAGAGCCGCTTTCCAGACCAGTGCCTATTTTATAGCCGCCTGCCTCTGCAAAAACACTCCAGCTACCGCTATTATTTTTTGCGATATCAGCAAGGTTAGCGCCGCGCATACCTTTGCCGGGGGTAAGTAATGATATAGCTTCCAGCAGGCTGGTTTTACCTGCGCCGTTGCGACCTGTGATTATATTAATAACGGGCGCAAAGGCGCTTTCTGCAAAATCATAATTGCGGAAACCGGTAAGTTTTATTTTCTCAAGATAAGGCACTTGCAGTTTTTAGCACGAGCATAAGGCTTTTACTAGTACTGACATTGAGTACCGTCAAAACCACCACTATATCCGTTGACCTGACAATACTCACTGCAACTAGGGTAGCCTAAGTAGTAAGCACACAGATCTTCTGCGCTAGAATAGCCATTACAGTTGTTACCGCCGCAATAATCCCAGCTTTGGCCTAAACCATTGCACCAATCGGGGCTAGGAGCATCATAATAAGTTGATCCCTGGCACTGGTAACCATCAAAGTAAGCGCCGCAAGCAGACGCATTATAACTGCCGCTGCAATCGCATGAGTTGTTACACATATCCCAGCTACCGCCGCTGCCGCTACAGTTGCCAGGGTCTGAGTAGCAACTCATGCCATATCCGCAACCGCAGTCAGAGCCCATGTCGCAATATGAACCGTTCCATGAACCGCTCCAGCACGAGCAGTAATTACCGCACTGATCCCAGCTGCCGTTGCCCGAGCATCCGCCCGGATCCGAGTAACAGCTTACGTTGTAACCACAACCACAATCATAGCCCATGTCGCAATATGAACCGTTCCATGAACCGCTATAGCACGAGCAGGAATTACTGCACATATCCCAGCTGCCGTTGCCTGAGCATCCGCCCGGGTCCGAGTAGCAGCTGTTACCATATCCGCAACCACAGTCATAACCGCCGCCATCACAATATGAACCGTTCCATGAACCGCTATAGCACGAGCAGGTATTGTTGCACGAGTCCCAGCTAC
>CAYVII010000079.1:0-6598 GCA_964451475.1 uncultured Rickettsiales bacterium | reverse complement strand
AAATTCCACCACGAGGAAAAAGAAGAAGCTCTTACCGAATATTACAACAGCCAGCTACTTTCAGATAACGGCTACCCCGTAGAAATGCCCGCCTTCGTTTCAAAAGAAGTAGGCAAGCAGGTTTTGCTTTACCCTGTGATCACTTCAGAGCGCCTGGCCGATACATGCAAAAAAATAGAGCAGGGTGATAATACGGAATTTGCAGGAGTGGTAGCAGCGCAAGATGAGCTGGATGAAATAGATGCGGAGCTTTATATAAAAACCCTGCACAGGGCAAAGCCCGCTCAGTTAGCCGATGAGCCGATATTGCAGCTATTTTATAACCGCCTGCTAAAGGGTGGCCGTAAAGAGCAGTTCTATGATGGCAAAGAGTGCGAATTTCCTGGCCTGAAGATAAATTTTGATGAGCTGCAAAAACTAAAATGGCGCATCAACGGCGTGGAATATAACTGCACGCTTCAGCAGGCTTTTGCAGATAGTTTTACAATCTTAGCGCCTGAAGCGCACGGCGAATACACGGCGCTGGTTGCGCATGGTGATGCGCATAACGGTAACGTTTGGTACAATAAAGGGAAGGGGCTCAGTCTTTTCGATCCTGCCTTTGCAGGCAAGCATATTCCGGCACTGCTGGCTGAAATTAAAGCGACCTTCCATAATATTTTTGCCCACCCGCTTTGGCTTTATGACTCACAGGAAGCTGATAAGAACCTGACTGTAACCTGCAAAATAAACGGTGGTTTTATTGAAGTTCAGCACAACTGGCAGCTTTCTGACCTGCGCACGGAATTTTTAAAATCCAAGCAAACCAAGCTTTGGAAGCCGCTATTGGCTGAGCTTCAAAAACGTGGTGAACTTCCTGAAAACTGGGAAAAATATATGCGTTTGGCTCTGTTTTGCTGCCCGACATTGGTAATGAACCTACGCGCAAATGCAGGAAATAGCCGCAATTTCCATACTCTAAAGACATCAGCCCTTGGTTTTGCCATATCAATAATGTTGTCTTCCGCCCCAACTGCTGGTAAAGACGTCATCTCAGAATTTTTTGATAAGATAAGGCCTTAAGTTATGAAGATAAATGTTTACCGCTGGAATAAAACAGATGCTGCAACGCGCAGCAAAATAATGAAGCGCTCGGAAACTGATATCAACTCGGTAAAAGAAATTGTCCAGCCGATAATTGACGATGTTCGTAAGAACGGTGACGAAGCGCTAAAAAAATACGCTAAAAAATTTGACGGCGTAACGGCTGATATCACCAGTATCAAAGCGACGCCTGAAGAGTTTGAACGCGCCCGCAACGCGCTGGATGATAAACTAAAAGACGCAATTAAATTCTGCGCCGATAACGTTCGTAAATTCCACCAGGAACAAAAAGACCGTGAAGAACGCCGCTGGCTTGCAGAAGTACGCCCGGGTGTTTGGGCGGGTGAACAGGTTTCTCCGCTTCCATCGATCGGCCTTTACGTGCCGCGCGGTAAAGGCGCATTCCCTTCGGTAATGTACATGCTTGCCGCACCTGCAGTTGTTGCGGGAATTAAAAAAATTGCAGTTTGCACACCTCCTACGCCAAACGGTAGCGTTGACGATGCTTCATTGTTCACGGCAGAAGTTTGCGGCGTAAAAGATGTTTATAAAGCAGGCGGCGCGCAGGCTATTGCGGCTCTTGCTTATGGCACTGAAACAATTCCTAAAGTTGTAAAAGTAATTGGCCCGGGCAACTCTTATGTTGCTGCAGCCCGCCGTCTGCTTTCAGACTTTATCAACCCCGGCATGCCCGCAGGCCCTTCAGAAGCAATTATTTTTGCCGATGAAAGCGCTAACGTGAAAAACACTGCATTAGACCTTCTAAATGAAGCTGAACACGGCCCTGACTCTGCGTCTATACTAGTTACTCACTCAGAAAAACTTGCGCTGGAAATTGAAAATATATTGCCTGAAATGATTGCGCAGCTACCCCCGCAGCGTCAGGATTTCTGTACACGCGGTTTTGCAAATTACGGCGGTATCGTAATTACTTCATCGCTTGAAGAGTCAATTGAGTTCTGTAACGAATATGCGGTTGAGCACCTTCACCTAAAAGTTTCTAACCCTGAAAAAGTAATCCCTAAACTTGTTGATGTGGGTGAAATTCTGGTAGGCGAGCACACGCCGATAGTACTTGGCAATTTCGGTATCGGCGTTAACGCGGTTCTTCCAACCGGCGGCCACGCAAAAACCTATTCTGCAACTTCTATCTGGGATTACATGAAGCGTACATCACTGGCAGTGGTTGATAAAAAAGGCTACGACCTGCTTAAGGAAAAAGTGGTTACTGTTTCTGATTATGAAGGCTTCTCGGCGCACTCAAACACGATCCGCCAGCGCGAAGAAGGTAATTTCAAAACGCCTGATATAAAGGCAATTCTGGATGAAGCATAAAATAATCGTCCTGGACCTGCACAACACCATCTATGATGAGGTGATGGAATACGGCCTTGCAATTGATGAGGCAATAAAATGCCTGCCTGCAACGCGTGAGGTTATTTACGATGAGCTTTCAAAAGGCCACGCACAGCTAGGCTCAGACTGGGATGATGATGTCTGGCACAGCCTGCCTTCACTAAAAGACGTAGCAAAAGAAGTAATAGAAAAAGCTATCAAGCTGCGCCGTGCAAAAAGCCGTGAACTAACCCGTGCATATGATGATGCGGTAGAAACTTTAGTTGAACTTAAAAAACTAGGCGCGCGCATTTATATTGTTACCGAAGCTGCCGCAGATGTTGGCATGCAGGCAATTGAATGGCTGGGTCTGGCAGGCGTTGTAAACGGTGTTTATACCTATCCGTCACGCAAAGCGCCGCCGCAACTTGCAGACACGTATCACAAGCCATTCCCTAAAAAAGGTGACAGCCATTACAAAAAGCCCGATGCAGAGCTTATATTTCAGGTAGCAAAAGATGACGCTGCCGCAAATAACATAAGCTACGAGCAGGCAATGTCTGAATTACTGTTCGTTGGTGATAGCAAATACAAAGACGGCATGATGGCAAAAGCTGCAGGTGTTAAATTTGCATGGGCTGCCTACGGCAAAAAAATAAAAGCAGGCTCTGGGGCTGACTTTGAACGCAGCAAAGAAATTTTATACGCGGTGACAGGTTGGGACAAAGAAACGCTAAAATTAACGCAAGAAGCATCACGCAGTAAAGAAGTAGATGCCCTGCAACCTGATTATATCTTGCATGAAAGCCTGAAGGAAATTAAAGGGATAATATGAAAAAAATAGCTCTATTCGCGCTGCTTGCTGCATTTTGTACAGAAGCTTCGGCTTCAGATAAAGTTTCATCGCCAAACGTAACTGAAGGCAAGATGGATATTGAATATCGTGGTGGGTTCGATACTGACGAAGACGCAAAAAAAGATAACCGTCAGGTAAATAAATTCGTGGTCAATTACGGCGCAACAGACCGCCTTCGTCCTGAGCTTAAAATTGTAACGGACAATGACACTACAAAAGATTTTATAATCTCTTCGGTGGAAACGGGCATCAGGTGGCAGTTCTTCAAGCCTGATGAAGCTTTCCTAAGCTCAGCGGCCGAGATCAACTACAAACTTTCAACCGAATCAGCAAAGCCTGATAGGGCAGAGCTAAAATTCCTGTTCGGAAAAACAATTGATAAATTCAACCTTCTTTCAAATATCTCGTGGGAAGAGCAGGTGGGTGAAGATAGCAAGAACGGCAGGGCGTTCAAATTCGCTGCCAGCGGCAATTACAAGATAGAAGATTATTTCATGCCCGGCCTGGAATATTATGCCGACACCGGCAATTTGCGCGACGGCAATACATACAGCGAACAAAAACACAGCCTTGGCCCGGTTATTTACGGAAAACTGGCCGAAAACTTCAAATACGAAGCCGGTTACCTTTTCGGCATATCAGACTCAGCCCCCAACGGTCGCGCAAAACTTCTGCTGACATACTCACTAAAATTCTAACCACCAAAACAACAAAAGCCCCAAAAGGGGCTTTTTAGCTAAGAATGGCGACCCCTCTTGGACGGAATAAGAACAAATTTAAGTTTTAGAGGGCAAATAACTAACTTGAAAATTTGTCTTAAAACTTGGCATGAATATCACGTAGCGTAATTTTTATGCGCTGTTTATTACCAAACCTATCAACTATATCAAATGACGCTTTTAGATTTTTTCCGTCTTTCCCAAGCTTAATGCGAGCATGAACGCTAATTCTTACTTTCTTTGTTTCATGCGGGGGAATAAAATCAATTTTAGAGGAATTAGCAAAAACAGATATATCTGAGCTTATTAATTTATTTCTAGGGATTCTGGGCTTTATAAGCTTTGCAGAATGAAAACTTAGACTTTTAGATGTAAGATTTAACACATTGCAGTCAGCTACAATTTGCGTGAATATGCTACCATCTTTCTGTTCAGTTGCAGCCCAATAGCAATGAATATCTATTGGTGTAAAATGGAATGATTGTGAAGTCTTATTTATACTCAGAAGTGAAAAGACTTTTTTAAATACCTTGGCTATAACAAGGCACCCACAAATTACCATGATAGCGAAAAGCCATTCACCATAGTTACTGCGGAAATTGTCTAGATTTACCCCAACTTTATATGGCCAATATAACAAAATTGCAGTTGCACTAGTTAGAGCGGCACAAGTTGGTCCTGAAATAGTATCAAGTAAGGCTAATATTTTAGTGTAGCTATAAGGTGCTTCATTCATTCAGATGCTGTATCATTTAATTTTCTATTTTAGGGTTCTTGAGAACTCTAATTGCAGATATAGTTATATGAAATATAATGAGAAATTGCAAATATCTTGATTCTGTCAAGAATGGCGACCCCTACGGAGTTGTAGCAGGATTATTAACGCCTTGCCGAACATAGACTTTCCGATTTTTCGTGTCTAACGGTGCCGGCTCAGTTGCCTGCGAATTTCGCGGTTGTAGGCGGTTTAGTGCGGGTTCATAAGGCGACTTCTCAGTAACAGTTCTGGATTTGCCCGTTTCTCAGGAAGAAATGTGATTTGCAGCCTTTTGAGCGGAATATTGAAGGGGATAAAGTAGGGATGTTATTACTTATGACCAGATCCCATCTAGGTGACATCGAATTATTAAGTGGTAGAACTATTTTATCTTTGCAGCCACAGGGGCATAACAACTCTGCCTGCCACGGCTGCTCTTTAGTGCCAATAACATACAGAACCTTATTTTTAGGTGTATCAACCGGATCCTCAACAAATTGAACTTTGTAATGAGGGCTGGAAAATAGGTTTACAAACCAATTGAAGAAATTTTTTATAGTTTTCATATTATAATTTTACATGATCATCGCCGGAAGCGATAAAGTTTTTTAAAGCCATATTCCCTGAATTATGAGATTTATGATCATAGAAGCCATGAGTAAATGAATGGCTTTGTTCATCAAAATCCTTGTTTGCGTCAATGCGGTAATTATTCAGCCTTGCCATTAAGTCATCAATTCCCATGATTGCCGCTTTCATAGTAAGCACCATAACTGCCTGTATATCACCTGTGTGCGTATAACCAAGCTCCTTTAATTTTTTATAAAACTCAGGATCATCACGGCGGAAGTTTTCCTCAGCCAACCTTTCTGCAGAAAAAGCCTGCCGGTCAAGCAGGCAAGCCTTATCAGGCTGCAAATAATGGCACTTAGCTGTGACGTGCTGCAACTGATCTGGTTGGTCTTTGTACGCCTTAACGGAAACACCTAAATCAAAGTAAGGTATCAGGTAGGCGGAAGCTATTTTGTTAACGGCGTGCCGTGCGGCCACGTTATCAACGCAACCAAATATGATATCGCACTCAGACAACGCCTTAGTAGTTTTTTCTGATGGCACTATATCATTAAAAATCTCAACTATAGTTTTCAAACCGGCTTCGTTTACCCACTCTGCGTAGCGTTCAACTTTGAGCTTTTTCTCATCTGCGTCTTTCATTCTGGACATTAGCATCCGGTTTAAATTTCCTTCTTCAATAACGTCAAAATCAAACAGTCGCAGTTGACCTACTAGGTAACGTAGAAGTAGTTCAATGGTTGGGCTGCCTGTGCCAGAACAGCCAACAACGCCTATTCTAAGCACGCGCATGATATTGGTAGTTTTTGAGCCATAAAATTGCGCGTTCTTGGCCATATATGAAGGTTGTTCACCTGCTGCGTTATTGAGGAAGCTCCCGAAGAACCGGATTTCATCACCAGCTACAGAAATTTTATCTATTTCAATAAATCGGTCATTTTCATCAATAATCCTGGCCTTGATACTTCCGTCAGGTAGCATGATGGCGGAACCGTGAGGCTGAGGTCCTTCAATTGCGCAGGTAAGGCGGGATAAAATGCTCAGATCGTTTTGATTGTCAGTGTATGAAAAATCTGGGTAACCATTCGGGTGGCTGTGCAGCATGATGAGCGAAAGGCCTTGCCTCTCTAGCATTTCATACTGTGGCATTAAAATATTCTTTGTAGGCCATGACAAGGCCGTTGGGGTTCTTTGTGAGCATTTATCATAAGGTATGTGCAAAATCTTCTTTACCAAGAGTATGGTTTCATTTTCACGAAAAACAGGTTTGCAAAA
>CAYVII010000078.1:0-6628 GCA_964451475.1 uncultured Rickettsiales bacterium | reverse complement strand
GCAATAAACGGGCAGGATGCGCTTGAGCAGGTTCAGAAAAAACTTCCGAACGTAATAACTTTGGATTGGAACATGCCTGTACTTGACGGCATTGGTTTTGTAAAAGCTTTGCGTAAACTTCCGAACGGCAAGGATGTTAAAGTTATTTTCTGCACTTCAGAAGGCAGGCATGCGCGCATACAGATGGCGTTTGATGCCGGTGCAGATGAATATATTGTAAAACCGGTTGAAGCTGCCGACTTGCGTGAGCGTTTGCAGCTATTGGAAGTTATAGCTTAGCCGGAAGGTTGTGCAGCGCATCCGGCGTGCCGATATGATACCATTTACCTTCGTTCTCTATGCCTTTTATGTGCGGCAGGTATGCGCGGTAAATCTTATTTAGCGGGAAGTTATTTCCCAGCGCCTGAATATCTGGCTTCCTGAATATTTTTGGGCAAAGAATTTGCAAGCCCGTGAATACATAATCAGCGCTTTTGTCCTCAATGCGCCAGCTTAAATGGCCGGTGGCATCCATATTAAAATCACCCTGCCCGTCATAGCCGTATGAGTTATCTACGCGTTGCAGCGCAAGTAGCGCCACAAGTTTATCGTTCCAGTTCTCGGCCAGTTTTAGCAGCGCGGGTTTGCCTTTATCTTCCCAGACGATATCTGAGCTGATGACGTAAATTGGGTCATCACTAATATGTTTTATTGCGTTTAAAATCCCACCTGCGGTTTCCAGGCGAACTTCCTCGTGCGAGAAAATAATCTCAATGTCGCGGCGCTTTCCAAGATGCTCGGTTAGCATGTGCGGCAGGTAATGCACGTTCACTATTGCCCGCGTCACGCCTATATCGGCCAGTTTATCAATGGCGCGGTCAATCATGCTGCGGCCATGCACTTCAATTAGCGGCTTTGGCAAATTATCTGTCAGTGGCCTCATGCGAGTGCCTAAACCTGCGGCAAGTACAAATGCGGTTTGCGGTATCTTCATGGCATTGAAATGTTTTTTTCCATCCAGCTTTTTAGCTGCGCCATGGCAGGATGCTCAAGGTCGCCCTTTAAATGCGCCCATACGCGCGGAAGGAATTTTAAATAGTTCTCTTTGCCGTCACGCTTTTTAAGGCGGTTGAATATACCAACTATCTTAAGGTTGCGCTGCGCGCCAAGAATAAAGTAATCACGCATAAAATCCATATTACGGCCGGATAGTATTTTGCTAACTGTCTCTTTGCTTACATCGCGACGGGCATCTTCAAGCAGTGAAACAATATCATATGCAGGGTGGCCAACCAGCGCGTCCTGAAAATCTAGCAGGCCGACTTTTGAAAGACCTTCTTCCTGCGGTAGCCAGATAAGGTTATCGGCATGGTAATCACGTAAGACCAATATCTTTTTGCTGTTATCAAGCTGAGCAATGATGTTTTGCATAATTGATATGAATTCCTCGCGCGGGGCTTCGGGCGCAAACCAGTCAATAAATAATAATGACTCTTCTACCAGCTTTGGCATTGAGTAGTCAGGCAAATCTGCCTGCTGCGGCAATGCGTCCAGAACTTCAATCGCGTGTTTATAAAGCTCTAACTCATTGTTATTAGTGTGCAAAACACGGGAATAGAGATCGTCCCCCATATCTTCAAGCAGTAAAAAGCCGCCTTCGGCGTCTTGGGCGACTATCTCTGGAGCATGTAAGCCATTGTTACGTAATATTTTATCTACCTTCACGAAGGGACGGACATCTTCTTTGCCCGGAGGAGCTATCATTAACATGTAGGATTTATCCGCAACAATTATTCTTTCGTACCTGCGATGAGAGGCATCACCATCTAAGGCATTGCGTTTAGCTGATTTTAGGCCATTTTTGGCAAGAAAGTCAGCTGCTAAATCATGGCTATTTTGCATCAGTATTTGGCTTGGTTCGGGCATGTTTTTATGGTATAATGAAGTTCACACATCTTGTAAAATAATCAATCCAATAAGAGAGGTTAAATTATGCGTATTACTATTTCTGGCAAGCAAATGGAAACAGGAACATCACTAAAACAACATATAGAAGAGCATCTTCCACCTACAGTCCAGAAATATTTTGAAAACGCAATCAATGCAAATGTGGTTTTCTCGAAAAGAGGTCATTTTTTCAACTGCCACATAAATATTTCTGAAGGTGTAAAGAACGGTGTTGAGGTTTCATCCGATGCTGAGGCAGACGATGTTTACGCTGCATTCAACGCAGCAAGCGCAAAAGCGGTAAAACAATTGCGCCGCCACCACCGTAAAATGAAATCACGCTCTGACAAAGTTGGGCTTTCCGAGCTTAACATGGCATCTGCCTAGAGCATAAAAATAAGGTTAGTAACTTATATAATTCCCGCCTGTTAATTTGCAGGCGGGTTTTTTATTGCTGAAAATAGAATTACTGCTGGAAGATTTCCTGCAAAATACCCGGAGCAAGAACCGAAAGAGGGTTTACAAAAACCTCAGGGTCCTCAATCTTGCCTTTTACGTTGTAGGCAAAGGCGAATACGCCTTCATTACCAATAATAATATCACCAAGTAACGGTATTTTTCCTAGCAGCGTGTTGGCCGTATAGGCAGGAATGATCTTACCCTGGAATTCCACCTGATCTGTTTTGCGGTTATATACGCCGTCAGTAGTTAAACCAATTGACGCGCCCCACATTTTAAAGTCATCAATTTTAACAGTGTCATCAGTACGGGTGAATTTGGTGCGCAGACGTTTGAAAGAAATACCTTTGCCCTGAAGTACGTCGGCAATACCTGTAAGTGAGCCAAGAGTCAGGATTTTAGCAAGGGTTTTTGCGCGCTGAATTGTGAAATCTTCAATTATGACCCTGCCCTGATAACCGTTTTTGCCAACACCTTTCGCATTTACGCTGAGTTTACCGCCCTCCATATCTTCGTATGCATCAAGCATTTTTAGAATTTTGCCGGCATTGTCTGATTTTATACTCAGTTTTTCAGGGGTCTGATCTATTGTGATGTCTTTTGAAGTCAGATCAACATAGTTGCATTCTACAGTGCATGAAATTTTTAGCTTCACGTTATCCAATTTCTGAGCATGATGGAAAAGCATTTTACCGACAGTGCCGTTGAGTGTAATCTTTGATGTATCTTTTGAAGGTTCGTCATTATCGATGCTTTCAATTATCGGCACTGCATTCAGTACCTCGGCCTTAAAGTTAACATTGTAGCCGTCTGACTTACTGATATCGGCAGTCATTTTACTGCCGCCCGCTTCAAGGCCGGTAATTTTAAGCGTATTTATATCATCCATTGCCGCATTAAGAGTTCCGCTACCAACTATTTTTATGGACGGACTGTCTACCACTAGTTTATTAATTGTAGTACCTGACACCATAAGTTCAGCACGGCCTTTTTCACCTTTGGCTTTTTTAGCTCCAAGCTGATTGATAGAAATTTCCGAACCGGTGATATCTGCATCCAGTGCTATTTTTATTGTGTCATACTTACTGAAATCAACTTTCAGGGGCACATCTGCAAAGTGGTAATCCTTATCTTTTCCGCCCAGAGTTGCCAGCATATTACCTTTTACGCCATATCCTTTTGGCTTAACCTGAAGATCAATATTAACATCTTTGGCCGAGAATTTATCTGATTTAGCCGTACCACCAGTTATTTTTGAATCCAGATCTACGACCACCTGCTCAAAAAGCAGATCACCTTCCAACGGAAGATCAACCTTCAGTTTTGTTTTGGCGTTACCGCTAAGATCCTGCGTCGAAGAAAACAGCAAATCCTTACCGCGTTTTTTATTTACCTTGATATAGAAATCAGCGATATCGCGCACACTGCCGTTTATATCCCCCTCTACATGCAACATTTCCTGCTTACCTGTACCAATCTCGGTAATATCAACTTTAGTATTACTGATAGCCGAGGTACCAAGCGTTCCGCTGTTAACTTTAATGCGCAGCGAATTTATATCCATATGCGCAGTGCCATGTGCGTTTTTAACCGGAAGAAGATCAGGCACGTAATTAATATCCATAGCACTAATATCAAAATTAAAATCCACTGCGGTTGCAGGCAAGGTGCCTGCTTTAACATCATCCCCTTTAATATCAACCTTTGCTATACCTTTTGGAATAAGGCCTTTGCGCAAATGCCCGTTTATCCATGCAATTGCATTATCACCTACTGCCACAGGCCAGTAGCGGTTAAGAATTTCAATAGGCATATTCTCTATAACCGCATCGGTTTTAATATCACCTGCGCCGTTCATGCTGCCTGAAGCGGTTATTTTTACTTTATCTGAAAACTGTACGCTTGAGCTTTCTACCACAATATCTTTGCTCTTAAAATTATAAGAGCCTTTTATTGCACCCTGAGCAACAGTAAGCTTATCACGCAGCCTTGGGTTTGTTGCCTCGCCAACCGCCTTGGTAATATCAACAGAAAAAGACTCAACGTTCCTGTCTTTCACTTTAGCGGTTATATTGCCATTTACTATAAATGAAGAACCTTCAAGCTCCGGTACAAAAGTTAGAAAGCGGCCAGTTGCGAGATTTTCAACCTTTGTAACAACTTCAAAACTGCCCCTGTTATATTCACCACTACCCGTAATAATAATTTTTTCTGAAGCGCTTGGATAAATAGTGCCATCAGCTTTCATTTTACCGCGCTTAAATTTAAGTCTTAACGATTCAACGTTCCAGTCTTCATGCATATGAGCCATTTTAAGCTTACCATGCTTTAGTTCTATAAGACGAAGATCAGATATATCAAAGTCATCCAGATTAAATTCAGACTCGTCATGTGACTTAAAAAAATCTGATGTATCTATATCAAATCCTACAAGGCGAAGTTCAGAAGGAACAAAATTGCCTGTGGCAAGTTTAATGAAGCCGTATGTAAGCTGTATTTCTTTAAGATTAACAACAGGTGCATTGGCGGCATTCAATACCACCACATTTTCAACATCTATGTATATAGGCTGTTCAAGACCGCCATATGCCAGTTTAGCGCTGCCTATTTTTACTTTGTTGCCCTTGAGTGTTTCATTTATTGAGGCCTCAATATCTTTTGTGTATGAGCTCAGATCACGCGGGCCTGTATAAGCCCAGTAAATAACGCCTGCCACTGCGCCTGAAATAAGCAATATCACAGTGAATGCAACGCATAATAAATATACGAATAATTTTTTCACTATCCTAGTTCCTAACCTCAGGGCCCCATTCTTCCATCAGCTTCGCCATTTTTTCGGTTATAGCGCGGGCGCGGTTCTGGTTCTTATAATCAGCATAGATCACGAAAAGGCGCGGCACTATCCATGCCACAAAATAACCCATTAAAGCAAAAACATAAACCACAAATATATGGAAGACGTTAAGCGCTTCGGGGAATTTGTTCATACCAATACGTTCAAGCATCGGGTAAAGGAATCTTACAACACCGGCCAGATTAAAGAAAGTAACCGTACGGCTATATTGCGGATATATTGTTGCAACAAATGCAGGTAGTAGCGCTATACTTATAAAAGCTGCCATTGGCGGGTCAATTAACGCCAGAAGGAACAGCACAATCACAAAAAGTATTATTTTGATCATAGAACCACCATTATTAATGTTGCCAGAAATACCATGGCAGCGATTATTTTAGAAAATTGCTGGCCGTAAACATAGTAAATATCCTGAACTATGTTCAACTTCGCACGCTCGCGTATGCCCTTAAGGTCAGCATCAAGGGCTGCATACATACTGCGTGCCTGATAAAAACCTTCTTCATCACGTGCAAAAAAGTCCGTACTGTTAATGAACGTAAGCATTGCTTCAAGGTTCCCGTGTCCAGCAAGGTTCTTAAGCTCGTCATGAAATTCTTTACGCAATTCACGGCTGTGGATACTGTTGACAATAACTTTAAGCTTCTCAAGCATCCAGTTGGCAAGGCCGGGTAATTTATGTACCTTGGCCTTCTTTTGAGCAAAGGCAAGAATTGCAAGCTTGGTTAGCTGAAGAACCGCATTTTCATTACGGTGAAAACGCTGCATGACCTTGATCTTTACCTCTGTTGCAAGTTCAAGCCTACTGCATATGAAAGCAGCAACGTGGCGGTCAACAGGATCATTATTTAAAAGCTTTGCCGCATTATCATTAAGGAAGAAAAGAAGCTGGCTACAATCAATCACAAAGTGGTTGGCAAGTAGCTGGCTCTGGCAAGGCAGCGTTGGATTAAGGTCATATAGAACGCGCTCAATACCAAAACCAAGTGATTTAATCTTGATGTAATTTGGCTGGCGCTGCAATGTCCACCTGTCAATACGGTCATTATCAGGGTCACGCACTGCCTTAAAGTCAGGCAGGTTCATGCGGATAATCTCTATTAAATGCTGAAGCTCAAGAGTATTCTGGTGCATCCATGCATTTGCAAGTACCGCGCCCAGGCCTTCAAGATGCATAGACATATCGCGAAAGCGGATCGGTGCATCTGCATCCAGCACTATCATGGTCTTTGCTATAAGCTCATCATTATCCTGACGGGATTTTGTTTTTTCACCGCCTGTAGACATAATTATACTTGTTATATCTGAAGCCGCATTTTTATCGGCCGCACTAAGCTCAAGCCATTTGATAAGCCTTTTATCACGTATATCAAAAGCAGCTTCTTCCCA
>CAYVII010000077.1:0-6634 GCA_964451475.1 uncultured Rickettsiales bacterium | reverse complement strand
GCCGAAATTGCAGATGAAGGCCGTCTTGCTATGCTAAATCAGATATATAACAGCGCCCACCACCACTTACGGGGGCGCGTATTAGGCCTGATGGAATCAATTGCGGTGCTAATTTGCGGCCCAGAGATTTTTTCCAGCCAGAACCCGCATGACAGGCAGCATAATTACCAACAGGAAGTTACGGCAGGCTTTAACGGCCTTACCCTGGAAAAGCTGAAGTTAATGCTTGCCCAACCGCACTTCATGGGAGTTATAACCTATCCGCTTGGCGTACTGGCATTGCAGCAGGAAGCAAAAATACGCGGCATGGATTTTACGGCAGAACATCTGGTTCAAGCTGCAGGCATAGAAAATGCGGTCAGCCTCTTCAGGCATGCAAATTCAGCTTCGCAATTACTTGATGTCAACAGGTCAAACATTGAAGGGCTTCTTGATCTGGCGCGCCAGAAGCAAGCACCTGTGTTATTGCCGAAAGGCAGAGAAATAGCAGCTTATGCGCATGAAGGACATCACGGCCTTTTACATATCAGAAGAATGGCAGCATCACCTACGGCACAGGGAAAAATAATTGAGATAAGCCGCAAATATGGAACTGATGGCTTTAGCTCAACTCACAACTCACCAACGCTTCTAAAAAAAGCGGCAAACCATGCAACTCGCGCAAGCAGACCGCCTGTTGACGTAAAACCCGCACTTTAAGCCGCTACTTCAGTACCGCCAACAGTCATTGATGAAATAAGCAGGCTTGGCTGGCCAACACCAACCGGCACGCCCTGCCCGTCTTTACCGCATGTACCAACACCTGTATCCAGATCGCTGTTATTACCTACCATAGAAATCTTTTTCATGACCTCAATACCCTGACCGATAAGCGTCGCACCTTTTATCGGCTGTGTGATCTTGCCGTTTTCTATCTTATAAGCCTCAGATGCACTGAACACGAATTTACCGTTAGTGATATCCACCTGACCGCCACCAAATTGCGGTGCATAAATTCCGTTTTTTACTGACTTGATAATTTCTTCCTCGGAATATTTTCCGTTAAGCATTATTGTGTTTGTCATGCGCGGCAGCGGTTTATGCGCATAAGATTCGCGCCTGCCGTTACCTGTAGGTTTTACCCCCATAAGCCTTGCGTTCAGCCTGTCTTGCATAAGTCCAACCAGCCTGCCGTTTTCAATAAGCACATTACGCTGGGTTGGTGTTCCCTCATCATCAATATTAAGTGAACCGCGGCGGCCTTCTATTGTGCCGTCATCTATTACCGTAACATCGGGGCTTGCAACAAGCTCACCCATCATAGTGCTGAACACTGATGTTTTCTTACGGTTGAAATCACCCTCTAGACCATGCCCTATTGCTTCATGCAGCAACACTGCAGGCCAGCCCGCACCGCACACTACAGGGAATTCACCCGCAGGCGCCGGAACGGAATCAAGGTTTACAAGCGCCTGACGCAGCGCTTCATCGGCACCATCCTGCCATTGTTTTATGTAAGTTGAATAATGCGAACGGCCGCCGCAGCCAAAGCTGCCGCGCTCCATACGTTTATTATCTTCTACCGTAACTGAAACATTAAGGCGCACCAGCGGTCGGTAATCATATGCCACATGCCCGTCTGCACGCATGACCATAACTGCCTGCCAGTCTGCAAGCAGTGATGCACTAACCTGACGCACGCGGGAATCCTTGCCGCGTAAATACGCATCAATATTTTCCAGCAGTTTTACCTTATCGGCAAATTCAAGGCCGTATAGCGGGTTATCTTCGATATATAGTTTATGCTTGGCTTTTGCCGGAGTTTCCACATGCAGGTTACTACCGGTTCTTACAGCCTGAACAGTTGCCGATGCGCGGCGGATAGCTTCTTCCGATAAAACCGAAGAATGCGCATAACCCACAGTTTCACCCGCAACACCGCGCAGGCCAAAACCCTGAGAGTTATCATATGAAGCATTTTTTAATTTGCCGTCATCAAACACAAATGATTCAGACTGGCCTATCTCAACAAATAACTCACCGTCATCAAGCCCGTGCAGAGCATCTGTCACAGCCGATTGTACTTTGGTTATATCTGCATCCAGTGCTTCAAAAAATATATTCTCGCCCATTCTATTCACTCTATTATTACGTGAAATAATATAATTCACATAAATTTATTGCATTATTAGCTTCAGCCCTATAATATGCTGGCATTCTATAGCAATACTTATATATTGCCGCCCGAAATTCAATGTTAATAACCAAAATGACCGAAAAAAAGCTCACATCCCAGGAAGGTATCAAGAAAGACAGCAACTATCTGCGTGGCCAGATAAAGCAGGAACTTGAAGACAGGTCTAACCTTGAAGTGTCTGACGCTACCTACGAGCTTTTAAAATTCCACGGCTCTTACTTTGGCTATAACCGCGATACCCAGACAGAACGCAAAAAAGCCGGCCTTGATAAAGAATGGGAGTTCATGCTGCGCATGAAATGCCCGGGCGGTAAATTAACGGCTGACCAGTACCTTGCGCTAGACCGCATCTGCGAACAATTTGCCAACGGCACTCTGCGCATAACTACGCGCCAGACATTCCAGTTCCACAATATTCTAAAACCTTCAATGCGCCCAATGGTGCGCGCGATGATAGAAAAAGAACTTTCTACCCTTGGCGGCTGCGGTGACGTTAACCGTAACGTTCTTGCCTGCCCTGCGCCAATAAAGGATGAACAGCATAAAGTAATGCAGGAAACGGCCGATAAGCTGGCAGAACATTTTGCCCCTAAATCAGGCGCATATCTTGAAGTATGGATGGATGAGGAAAAACTGGATTTTGGCCCTGCCAATGAAGTTGAGCCTATCTACAAAGACATCTACATGCCCCGCAAGTTCAAGATAGCTATCAATGAACCGCACGATAACTGCGTGGATACAATGATAAACGACCTTGCCCTTCTTCCGATGTTTGAACAGGGCAAACTTCTTGGCTGGAATATTGCGGCAGGCGGCGGCCTTGGCATGAACCACAATCAGGCAGATACCTACCCGCGTGTTGCATCACTTATTGGCTCATGCGCACCGGATGATATTGTTGCGGCAGCGCAAAGTATTGTTGAACTTCAGCGTGACCATGGCGACCGCACAAACCGTAAACACGCACGCCTTAAATATGTGGTTGAAGAAAAAGGCGTTGACTGGACACGTACAACCGCCGAGCAATATTACGGCAAAAAATTCGGTGATATCATCCCTATTAAAAAATGGGGCATTGATGACCATCTTGGCTGGCACGCACAAGGTGACGGCAAATGGTTCTTGGGCGTATTCGTATCAAGCGGCCGCGTAAAAGATAACTACCGTGAAGGCTTCCGCGAGCTTGTAAAAAAATACGGCTTCGACATCCGCCTTACTGCCGACCAGAATATTATTTTCTGCGATATTGAAGAAGGCCAGAAAGCTGAGATTGAAGCGCTTCTGAAACAATATGAGATCCGCCTGCAAAGCGAGATAACTGAGATCGACCGCTGGGCAATTGCCTGCGTGGCACTTCCTACATGCGGCAAAGCACTTACAGATGCCGAGCGCATCCGTGACCCACTTATCCGCGAGATCGAGAAAGTAATGGAAAAGCATGATATCTTAGATGAAAAAATGACCTTCCGTATTGCCGGCTGCCCTAACGGCTGCCCTCGCCCTTATATTGGTGATTTCAGCATTGTTGGACGCATGCCCGGCCACTACAAACTTTATGTTGGCGGTGACTTTGAAGGCACACGCCTTGGCGCCGAGATATTTGACAAAGTTCCGCTTGAAGATGTTCCGGCTGCTTTAGAACCAATGTTCGCGCAGTTCAAAGCCAATAAAAAGGGCGATGAAGGCTTCGGCGATTTCATCAGCCGCTTTGGCCTTGATAAAGTTAAAGAAAATGCCAAAATTGCTCTTACCGGCAAAAAATGGGCCGCTTAAACTTTACACAGGACTTATAGTAATTTTATTTTCGTAAGCCAGTTGGCAATAGAATGCTGACGCGGGAAGCCATAAACTTGCATTTAAAAACAACGAGGCATTTTATGAAAAATACCTTATGCACAATTATATTCATTATTACCGCCGGCTCTGCGGCAAATGCAGAAGTAATACTCAACCCTATGAATGTTACAGGCACGCCCAATGATTGTATGCTCGGCAGCAGTACTTATGATTCATGCGTGCAGCTACGCAATGCCGAGCTGCAGCGCATTCAGGCCGCTAATCCCAATAGCCTTCAACCGGCCAGCGGAGGCTATACTGTTAGGGGAAATAATAATGTCCGTATTGACCATAGCTGCCGGGTTGTAAGATTTAGTTAAAATATTATCGCTGGGCGGGAGCTATACTCCATGCATGGCCAAATCGAATAAACTTTTCAGTTCTATACTTATCGGCTTTATCACTCCGTTTGTCGGCTGGATACTATTCATTATTTTTGTAATTATCATCTATGCCTTTAATCTTGGAAGTGAATATCTTTTATGGGCTGCCCTGACTGCTTTTTTGCGCATTACGCATTCATCTATTTTGTTGATGAAGAAACATCGGTCTCAAAAGAATTACTAAATTACATAGATGAAGTGGCTCCGCATTTAAAAGATGCCGCACCGCCTGATGCTAAAACAGACCATAAAAAGTCAAATTAAACCTGTCATCAAAAGCTTTTTCACTGTATCTTGCCGGCAATGATGCCTGTTATGCTAAATCTTGAAACACTACGCATTGCCCTTATAGGCGAAGGGGAAAAACTGAACGCGCGTGAAAAAAAACTGCACGAGCTTGACGCAAAGAACCTGACAGTTATCAACACCGCTTTTGACCATATCAACTTCAGGAATTTTGATATTGTGCTGATTGTTGACCTGCCCGAAAGCATTTTTACAAAGTTACATACCGCCGCCAAAGCCGCAGGTTGCCTTGTAAATGTGGAAGATAAAAAAGAATTCTGTGATTTCTTTTTTCAGAGTTTCGTTAAACGCGGTGACCTGCTCATAAGCGTTTCCACCAACGGGAAATCTCCCGGCACTGCAAAAATCATCCGCGATAAAATAGAAGATATCTTCCCGCCTGAATGGTCAGATTATATTGACGAAATTTCTCAAAAACGTACTAAATGGAAACAAGAAGGCAAAAGCTATGATGAAGTGAACGCACTTACAAAAGCCTATGTCAAAGAAAAGGGCTGGGTTTAATTTTAGCCAGCAACTTCTGCAAACCCTCAAGCAGCACTGCCTTCTCACTCATATGCATTTCAGATATCTGCTGCTTTACATAAGCATCATATTCCACAACCGCCCTTGCAACATCCCGCCCGTATTCCGTCAGAGCTAGTATCTTGCTCCGGTTATCACGCGTATTTTCAACTGAAACAACCATCTCCTTTAATTTAAGAGACCTTACCGAATCACTCACGGTTGCATCTGTCACTCCCAGCTTTTTAGCTATCCCGCTTACTTTAGTTATTCCCTCATCTATCAGGATAATTATATGCGCCTGCGTAACACTCATGGAAAAACTCTCAGCCAGCCGCACAAGTGACGCGCGCAAACGCGCATTCACTTCTTCAAGCACTTGAATGATCTCATCTTCCTTATGATCCATTGTATTTATTTAGGATACCTAATTATTAGCTTTCCTAACTATATATCATTATATTACTTAATTTTCAATTATATAACAGAAATAGTATATGAAACATAACTTTAATTTTTGCAAATGACCAAACTGTTTCACATGGCAGGAAATTGCAGTATATTTAGCTTAGAAGCCGCTCTAAACCTTGCAATCGGGGGCATAAACATTAACTAAAGCATATGAAAAAAGGCTTCACACTGGTTGAACTGTCAATCGTACTCGTTATCATAGGGCTACTTATCGGCGGAATACTTGCGGCGCAAAGCATGGTTGAAACCGCCCGCGTAAATAAAATTATAAAAGAGGCTGAACAGCTGCAAATAGCATTCAGGCTTTTCAAACAAAGATACAGCCAGCTTCCTGGAGATTATGACAAACAAGCAAGCTTTGGCGCAGCTAACGGCAATGGCAACGGCGCAATTGAATGTGGCTGGACAGAACAGGTAAACGCTTTTTACGTACTTAGCAGAGCAGGCTTTTTACAAACAAACCTGCAACCTCAAACCTGCTGCCACAGCAACGTTATTCCTAATGAAACCGTGTACCAATCAACAAGCTTCAAAGATATGCACTGGGTTGTAGGCAGCGTATCCGGCACATTCGGATCCGGCCCTGTATACACAGATATTTGCACAAGGCCTGCTGTAATAAACCAGCCGGAAGACCAGACTGGCGATAATTATTTTTCTATTACTAGAAATTATACAACGGCACCAAGCGTTGGCACTTCCGTTTACGGCTTTCAACCACCTTTCCTGAAAGCTATTGATGCAAAATTTGATGACGGCAGGGCATCTAGCGGCAATTTTAGGGTTGGCTCAGGGCTGCAAGGTGCAAACTGGCAATGGTGCGTAACTAATGCCGGCGAGTATTTAGATACCGATATCGCTCAGGGCATAGAACCACAACTAGGATGCGCCGGCGCTTTTAAATTAATAAACAATTGATTACATAATAACACCATCTTTCCCGCCCTGTTATCACGCA
>CAYVII010000076.1:0-6799 GCA_964451475.1 uncultured Rickettsiales bacterium | reverse complement strand
GAACATCAGTTAAAATGAAACCGGGCGATGAGATAATGGTTCTGCCTGAAATCAAGCTGAACAGCCTTGAAGTGACATCGCAGGTAGTAGAAATACTTTACAAAGTGGCAGTAGCCGCGGCAATTCCTTTCAGACTGTAATCAGGGCTTAAAATGAAGCTGGCAATTTATTCGGGCGGTATTTGGAAATTGAACGGCCTGAACTCCTTTTTGCCGGAATATGAGCTTGCCTTCAGGCCGGATGCTAAAGAAGAAGTACACGCGGTTGCAGGCTGGGGTTTAAAGCATACCGCCGCAAAGGCAATCAAAATAGCACAGCAGAAGCAGGTGCCGTACATGGCGCTGGAAGATGCTTTCCTGCGTTCTTACGGCCTTGGTGTGCATGGCTCGGCTCCATTCAGCATGGTAGCAGATGATGTGGGTATTTATTATGACGCCACAAAGCCATCACGCCTTGAGCAGATGATATCGGAAGATAATTCGGTGCTGATAGGGCGCGCAAAGGCGAATATTGAAGAGATAAAACGCCAACGCCTTTCAAAATATAATAACTCGCTGGAAAAATGGACGCTCCCTAAAGGCAAATATGTGCTGGCGGTTGACCAGTGCGAGGGCGATTATTCTATCCGCTACGGCCTTGGCGGTAAGGAAAGCTTCAGGAAAATGCTGGAAAAAGCACGTGCCGAAAATGAAGGCGCGAATATAATAATAAAAGTACATCCCGATGTTATTGCCGGCAAACGCAAAGGCTATTTGCAGGAATATGCACGTAAGGGTGACGTGCTGCTAACGGAAAATATCAACCCGCACGTGATATTTGAAAATGTTGAAAAAGTTTATACGGTAACAAGCCTGCTGGGTATGGAAGCGCTGATGTTTGGCCTGCCTGTACGCTGTTTTGGTATGCCTTTCTATGCAGGTTGGGGCGCAAGCGTGGATGAGAACTCAATAGAACGCCGCCGTAATAAACGTAAGGTAGAGGAAATCTTCGCCGCCGCTTACATAAGGTACAGCCGCTATATTGACCCGTATTTGCAAATGCCTTCCACAATTGAGAATTGCATAGACGGCCTTTCGTTCATCAAAGATTATTACGCGAAACATAAACGTAATTATTACTGCCTTGGCTTTTCCGGCTGGAAACGTGGCTTTGTTGAGCCTTATATTAAGTCGGCCGCTAACGAGGTTAAATATTTCAGGAGTAGTAACTCTGCTGCCAAAGCCGCTGTGCAAGATGCTAACGGTGCATTGCTGGTTTGGGCGGCGCGTGAAAAACCTGAGCTGAAAGAACTGGCGGGCGCAACGCCAATATTACGTATGGAAGACGGCTTCATACGTTCTGCGGGTTTAGGCTCAGACCTTATTGCGGCAAATTCTTTGATAATTGATAAAAGCTCTATCCACTTCAACCATTCGCAAGCCAGCGATATTGAGAATATCCTGAATAATAAAAATTATACGGAAGAAGAGCTCCGGCGCGCGCAAAAACTGCTGGATGAAGTAACGGCTAATTCGGTAAGCAAATATAACCTGCAAGGCAATGCTGAACTAACCTTGCCTGAAGGAAAAAAGAAGATTCTGGTAGTAGGTCAGGTAGAATCTGATGCCAGCATACGCTTTGGCGCGGTGGATATCCGCACTAATCAGGCGCTGATAGATAAGGTACGCCAGCAAAACCCTGATAGCTATTTGATATATAAACCTCACCCCGACGTAATAAGTGGCAATCGCAAAGGTAAGGTAAAAGGACAGGTGGCCGAAACCGGGGCGGATGCGGTAATTACCGATATGCCGATACACAAACTTTTCCGTGCGGTGGATGAAGTGCATGTAATAACTTCACTGGCAGGGTTTGAAGCGCTGATGCTTGGCAGGAAAGTTGTTTGCCACGGCATACCTTTTTACCACGGCTGGGGGCTAACAGAAGGTTTGCCAACCCCGCGCCGCACCCGCCAGCGCACGAGGCTTGAACTTTTTGCAGCCGCGATAATTGATTATGCGTCTTACTATGATTTTTCTGTATCGCTTCCATGCAGGCCGGAGGTAATAGTAGGCAAGATCGCCCAAAACAAACTTGCACGCCAGAAGAAGCGTAAATATACAAGGGCGCTCAACTGGGTAAGGATGTCGGTAAAAAGATGATACGTAAATTTTTACTGCTTCAGGGGCCTGTGGGGCCGTTCTTTGGCATACTGTCACGCCATTTGCGTAATGCTGGGCATGAAGTTGTAAAAGTGAACTTCAATGGCGGTGATGATTTCTTTTACGCACGTGAGAATTTAACAGGCACTACCATTGATTATGAGGACGGGCTGGATAAATGGCAGGAGTTTGTAAAGAACCTTGCAAAAAGCTCAGGCGTTACGGATTTAGTGGTTTACGGTGATTGCCGCCCCATACATAAAACGGCAATTGAAACATTAAGGACTTTCGGAATACGCATACACGTTCTGGAAGAAGGCTATTTCCGCCCCAACTGGGTAACCTATGAACGGGACGGCGTGAATTATTATTCAAGCCTGCCGCGTGATGCAGAATTCTACCGTAACTATGAAGCACCTAAGCTGCCTGAAACAAGGCAGGTAAAATCTAGCTTTGGCAGGCTGGTATGGTTTGTGATGCAATATTATTTTTCGCATCTGTATTACAGCAACACAGGCCGCTTCAAAAACTTCAGGCTGCATTTTGCGGACGGTAACCATCACAAGGCATTCTGGCCGTGGGTGCCTAAATTACTGCAAAAGCCATTCTTAAAAATTGAAGCCGCAATATTGCAGCGCAAAGCTCTTGCCTCAAAATTCTATTTAGTGCCGCTGCAGCTAAGCCGTGACTTCCAGATAACCGAGCATTCAAACTTCAAAGACATGAAGGATTTTATAAAATATGTGGTTAACGCGTTTGCCGCCGAAGCGCCACAGGATGTAAAGCTGGTCATAAAGAACCACCCGCTTGACCCTGCGTTCAATGAACTGCGTAATACTACTAAAGAAGCCGCGCAAAGAAACAGGCTTGCAGACAGGGTGATATTCATAGAAGGCGGTCACCTGCCAACATTACTGGAAGCAAGTCTAGGTGTGATAACAGTAAATAGCACGGCCGGCCTGCAGGCAATACACCACAACACTCCAACACTGGTTCTGGGCAGATCTTTTTATTCGATAGACGGACTGGTGAATAAGGTAAGTATTGCTGATTTTTTGAATAACCCGCAAAAACCAGATATGGAGCTATATAAAAAGTTCCGTAACTACGTAATGCTTAAAACTCAGGTTGGCGGCAGCTATTACGAAAAACTAGGTATGGAATTAGCTGCCGAACAGATAATTGAAAAGCTGGGCAAAAGTTAAGCTGTTGTTATTTAATGATTGTCTTGCGTCAATTTGGTTAAATATATTTAACTAAATCTTGATATCCCGCAGCGGAATATGCTAAAAAGCCCAATATTTAGGCTTTTATTATGTCGCTAAGAGAGTTGATACATCCGATAGTAACTGCAGAAGGATATCTGCCGCCGTCAAAAAGGCTGCGGGCTCTTTTTGTTGAAAAGGGTTTTAAAAACCCCGATGAACTGATTGCACAATACAGACGTATGGCAACGCAAATAAAAAATGCTGAAGACGCTTTGCCGCCAATTGACAGGCAAATGGTTGATGGCTGGTTAAATGAAGGCGTTATACGCAATGGCTCATACGTGCCTGTGGCACATTTACTAGGCATAAAAGGTGATATAAAAAGCGCTCTTATGTTTTCGGGCGAGCAACGCCTCGCTTATTTAAAGAATGCTCTGACAGATACATCGCTTCCTCCGCATGTTGGCTTTTATGCTGACTTCTTTGCGTATCTGTTCATGACAAGTAATAGTGAAATGCCCGCATTTTGTAAGCATGTAGGGATAAGTGAAGAGAGCTTTAATGCAATAATAAGCGGCAACGTCATTCCTACACTAAGGGTTATGAAAAATATAAACAGGGCAATGCAGATACCTTTTAATTACGATGAACTGATGAAAAAATTCGGGATAGAGGATTTTAGGAAGAAAAGACCTTCAACTAAAAGATTTGAACTAATGCTTATAGTTGGTGATATAGACACCGAAACACATATTGCAGACGTAGCAAAAAAGTTGTTTTCATCCGGTTCCCCGTATGCAACGCTGCCGGCAAATCTGGAAAGACATAAACCCGTGATCAGCAGGTTGCTTAACATTTCAGCGCAAGACCTTAAGCTTGGCGTAACATCACTGGCTGCAATCAATGAATTAATAGATGATATATTCAAGGGCGATGATGCGGCCATAATAAAAAGAGTTCTTGCCGAACCTAAAGTAGACAAAACTTTTGAACAGGTTTTTAAAGAATATATAGCCTTAGGCAACCCTACACCGCAGGGTTTTGTAGATCATCTGGCAACCAAGTGGAATATGAGCCGTGATATGCTTGGGCGAACGCTTGGGTATTCTGACGGTAAAGGCTTGCGTGCGTTTGGTAGCCATGGCGTTTACCCCGCAATTATTGAAAGGGTTTTCCAGTATGCCCAGGTAAAAGACGAAGAGGTAAAGCTTGATTTCTTTGCGCTGGTAAAAGGCCGGCAGCCATATATGAGCATTAAGGATATTTGCGACCAGGCGGAAGAAGTGCTTCTTTTAAAAGATGATCAGCCCGTACCTGAAGGAAATGCGGTTTACGAAAGAATGATCCGCAAGGGGTTTCTAAAGGGTGACAAACGCATTGATAAAGAAAAAATATCCTGTGCAGTATGCGATATAATATATGAAAAACGCGGATTAAGTCAGGATCAGATACAGGAAAGATCTAAAGGCAAATACGAGATGCGCTACCTTAACCCGATAAGGGAAGGTCAAAAAACAATAACTATCCATACACAAGGCAGGATTGAGGTTGAGTTCCCGCAAAAAGCCAAAGATTTTGCAAGTACATATACAAGTGATGCAGCCTTAATGGAAAGACTGGGGTTATTGCTTCAGGGTATAGTAAAAAAAAGGACTCTTTCTGATATGCTGCCAAGTTTGAGTGAAGGATTGCTGACGATTGGTGAAATAGTAAGGATATATAGAAGGCAAAACTTCCTTTCCCGAGAAGAGTTTATTGAACGTGTGAAGGCCGCCGGCGGTGATTTTACGGTGCACACACTAAATAACCTTGAAATGACGGGCAGTAACCTTGCAAGGCAAAGAGACGCGGCAGCAGTTGCAAAGCTGGTGGGCGAAGGTTCAAAAGCCTCAGAGATAGATGAATTCAGAAAGAACCTGATGGGCAAGGTAATGGAAAAAATTACGGTTGCAGAGATTGAGGAGCTAATACTTAAAGCCGCCAAACCAGGCTCAAATATTAAATTCAAAGATTTTATAGAGCCGGTAAAAAAGCTGTTGGGCGCAACAAGCCATAACGAACTTGGGGCTATGATAGTTTGTACCGGTAAACCTGCCGGTGTAAGCGGCATGGCTGTTTCAACATGGCAAAGCGGCGACTGCGTTATAGATTCAAAAGAAGTGGCCGAGGCATTTGCCGGCCTTCTGGGATTGAGTGAAAAGGCCGAGGCTATGTTCATAAAAATATCTATGGGGATAAAGCTTGAATATGACTATACAATAGTTGATGGCCTAACAGAAGATGCCAGCGCGGCAGATAGGGCAAAGGTAATTAAACAGCTAAGGCTTGATATTGGCGAGCAGTCTACGATCGATTTTGCAAAAAAAATGCGGGTAGGAAAAAATATGTACAGGGCATTTGAGGCAGAGGGAGGCTTTCCTGCCCCTATAGAAGGTCAAAGAAAAGCTGTTGTATCACGTGATGAGTTCATAGACAAATACGTGAGAGCAGTTGTGCCGATTAGTATGGAAGGGCACAGGGAAAAGTTAACGCGCATACTTCTAAAGCCTGTTCCCTTGAAAGAAACAGGAATTAAGCCTGAAGAAGTAAAGCACTCTAATGTTTTCCAGATAGAAACATTCTAGGCCGAAAGGCTTGGGTAGCTGGTATAACCTTCTGCGCCGCCCTGATAGAACGTGCCTGTATCAGGCGGGTTCAGCGCGGCATCTTTTGCAAAACGCGCGGGCAGGTCAGGGTTGGCAATGAACAGCTTTCCAAATGCAACCGCATCTGCCTCAGCTTTTTGTAAAACATCGGTAGCGCTTTGCTTCTCAAACTTTTCGTTAGCAATATATATTCCTTCAGGGAATTCCTGCTGGTATATTTTTTTAAGTTCGGTGCCAATGCGTTTATCGCCCACATATTCGCGCGCGCATATAAATGCAATTTTGCGTTTGCCTGCTTCACGCGCTACATAACCAAATGTTTCAAGCGGGTTGGCATCAGAAATATCATTCGAATCACCACGCGGCGCCAGATGCAAACCAACACGGTCGGCACCCCATACCGATATTGCGGCGTCAACCGCCTCTAGCATCAGACGCGCGCGGTTCTGTAGGCTGCCGCCGTAACTATCGGTACGCCGGTTAGTTGAACTTTGCAGGAACTGGTCAAGCAAATAGCCGTTTGCGCCGTGTATCTCAACACCGTCAAAACCTGCAAGTTTGGCATTCTCGGCACCTTTCCGGTACGCTTCAATGATTACCGGTAGCTCAGAAGTTTCAAGGGCACGCGGGGTTACATAGTCTTTCATCGGGCGCACAAGGCTAACATGTCCGGCAGGTTTAATGGCGCTTGGCGCAACAGGAAGCTCACCATTCAAAAATATCGGGTCGGAAATTCGGCCTACATGCCATAGCTGCAAAAATATGCGTCCCCCGGCTTTATGCACTGCGCTTGTAGTAAGCTTCC
>CAYVII010000075.1:0-6892 GCA_964451475.1 uncultured Rickettsiales bacterium | reverse complement strand
AGCGGCTAAAGGCTGGTTATGCTGGCGTAGCGTAGTTTGCAGGATTGATATTATTTCATCCAAATAAATCAGTTGTTTACGCGCTTTTATTTTATCTTTGGCGATATTTGCGGTTATACCGCTTATAGCTTCTTCTATCTGCCCCTCAATATTCGAGCTTCCCTGCTGTATTGCATTTAGCAGAACCGCTATGTCAATCACATCTTCATAGCCGTCATCAGAACTGCCCGTAATACTAGCTAAATCAATTTCTTCACGCGGCAATTCATAATTTGAGCCTAAGTCATTCAGCCCATCCTGCCTTTGGGAATCAGTCTCAATCAGCCTTTCCTGCTGGATTGACGAATTTTCCTCTTCCGCATCTGCTATAAAATCTTGATTCAGGACGGCTGACATAGGTATAATAGCTTAAATAACTTTATTATGGGGCTTATTGATAATTTATCTATCAATTACCAGATGATAATTCAATTATCAAGTAGAAAGAGATGAGAACTACGAAACAGCGCGATTGTATCCATAAAGTCCTTGAGTCAAGCCAATTTGCGCTCTCGACAGAAGAATTGCTTACCGAGTGCCAGAAAGAATTGCCCAATCTTGGCATCGCCACAATTCACCGTGAAATCAAGCGCTTGCGTGATGAGCATAAACTGGAGGAAGTGCAGATCCACGGTGACCCTATACGCTTCTGCCTTGCTGATAAGCATCATCATCATCACTTTAAGTGCAATGATTGCCAAAAAGTATATGACATCGCCTGTTCAGGCGTTGATGTAAATCTACCCAAAGGCTTCAAGAAGGCCGAACATGAAGTTAACATCTTCGGAACTTGCAAAAGTTGTTCTTAAATAAACCAGTTGCATTATATTTTAAGCCTGTAGCCCACACCGGTTTCAGTGGTCAGGTATTTGGGGTTTAGCGCATCATCACCTAATTTCTGGCGTAAGTGCTGCATATAAATGCGTAAATAATGCCCCTGCTCTGATGAATTTTTGCCCCATACTTCTTTAAGCAACTGCCCATGCGTCACCACTTTACCGGCGTGTTTTACCATCACGCAAAGCAGCTTATATTCAGTTGGTGTTAGCTTAACTTCTTTTTTGCTAACTTTTACCAGGCGCTTTTCCATATCAACCAGCAAGTCACCAATTTCAAAAACTGAATCCTGCTGGCTGGCATTGTTTCGTGAATGGCGAAGCGCCACTTTCACACGCGCCAGTAATTCTGAAGTTCCGAACGGCTTTGTAAGATAATCATCAGCGCCGGCTTCCAGAGCATCAACCTTTGTTTGCTCCTGCCCGCGCGCTGATAGCACTATTACCGGCAGCTCACTCCAGCCACGCAGTTCTTTAAGTATCTCAAGCCCATCAATATCCGGCAGCCCTAGATCCAGTATCAAAAGCTCCGGCGGATGCACGGTTAGCGCCTTCCGCGCTTCAGCGCCGTTCACCGCCTCTGTTACATCGTAATCATGGCTACTGAGGACGGCGCGCAGGAATTTGCGGATCTGCGGTTCATCATCTGTGATAAGTATTTTGGCCATTATTTATTCTCCATCTTATCAGCCGGGTCAGTCGCAAGCGGCAGGTTAATAATAAAATCAGCGCCGCCAAGCAAAGCCTTACGCACAATTATATTTCCGTTATGCGCCTTGATTATACCACGGCAGATGGCAAGGCCAAGCCCGGTACCGCGTTTATTGTCAGATTTATTAACCGTCATGAACTTATCAAATATCTGTTCCTGCTGCTCTTCGGCAATACCGGGGCCGTTATCTTCTACCCTTATCTGCATCATATTCTTGCGGTAAACACGGGCTGAAATAACTATTTTTGCATTATCGCCTGCATATTTCACTGCATTTTCCAGCAGGTTCATTATCACCTGCTCTATCAATAATCCGTCAACCCAGATTGCAGGAAGGTTGGGTTCAAGCTCAGTTTGCAGCTTTCGCTTTTCAAGCCTTGGGCTGATATTCTTGATGCAGTTGCCAACGATCTCCTCAACGAAATAATAATTCTGGTTCAGTTTTAACTGGCCGGATTCAAGCAGCGTAATATCCAGTAAATTGCCAACTATATGTTCCAGCCGCGCCACTTCATCATGCGCTGAAGTAAGCAGCTCTTTTTTAGTTGCAGCATTTAGTTTCACATCATCCATCAGCAGGCTGCTTATTACACCTTTGATTGATGCCAAAGGAGTGCGTAAGTCATGCGAAACTGAACTAAGCAAAGTGTTACGCAGTTTTTCGCTTTCTGCCTCCACCTTACGCTTTTCTGCAAGGTCGGCAATTGTTGCGCGCTCAAGGGCCGATGCGGCAATCGCGCCAAGCATACCCAGCAGCTCTTTTTCTTCCGATGTTACCTGCCTTTCTGCCTGTCTTGGAATAATCCCCAGTACTCCGACCAGCCCGTAAGAACCGCTGAAAGGCAGGTAGTAACCACGCGCGCTGGGCATTGTTGTAGTGCCTATGCCGGCAGGCTGGCGGTTGTTATAAACCCAGCGCGCTACGCTTTCTTCCTTCACCTCTGTCTTTAGGCCGGTATGCGTTACCAGCTCAATATCATCATTTTGCGGCAGCCATATCATCACCATAGAATCCATGGTCTGCTCTATATGCTTGCGAATGATCTCAATAAGCTGCTTCTGCCCACGGTTGGAGGCAAGCTCGTGTGACATTGAATATAGCGCCGAAGTATTGCGCTCCTTACGCCGGAAAAACTTGCTTTGCATTTGCAGGCGCGATGTTTGCGAACCTACGATCACACTGGCAATAAGCAATGTGAAGAAAGTAATGATATCACCTGACTCATAAATATTAAAACTGTGGTAAGGCTGGGTAAAGAACAGGTTGAAAGCCAACACGCCCAGAACTGAAGCAAGGCTGGAAGCCGCCCAGCCAAAGCGCGAGGCAACCAGCAACACGCCAATAAGATATAATATGACCGCTACGTCATTATTCAAATGATCCCTGAGAGGCAAACCAATAAGGGTAGCAATAGCAGTAGCGGCAAACGCCATAACATAACCTTGCCATGAACGGGTTGAGGTTGCCGCTTCCTTGTACGAGATAGGGGGTGGAATTTCATCGCCGGTAATAACGTAAACATCAATATCTTTGCCGCTCAGGCGGATAAGGTCATTGGCAAGCGAGCCGCGCCATACATCATGCCAGCGTGATGTATTGGGTTTACCCACTATAACTTTGGTAATGCCGCTGCGCCTTGCATATTCCATAACCGCTTCTGCGGCGCGGTCCGCGCGGAGTATCTCAGTTTTTGCGCCAAGCTCTTCTGCCATACGGAGGTTGCGCTCCAGTTTTTTCTGCGCTTCTTCGCCAAGGCGGTAATGGCGCGAGTTCTCAACATAAATGGCAGTCCAGCTTCCGCGGATGCTTCCGGCAAGCCGCTTGGTTGCGCGGAGCAGCTGCGGGGAAAGATCACCCGCGCCAATGCAAACTGCCAGCTTTTCAGTAACGCGGCGCTGGCTTTGCATGTAGCGTGCATAAACATCATTAAGCGCATCCACACGTTCAGCGGTACGGCGGAGGGCAAGCTCACGCAGCGCCAGCAGATTTTCCTTACGGAAAAAATTCTCAGCGGCGCGTTTCTTGCCAAGGTCTGTCACATAAACTTTGCCTTCCTTCAGGCGCTCCAGCAATTCATCAGAGGAGATATCAACCAGAGTTATATCATTCGCGCTGTCAAAAATACCGTCCGGCACAGTTTCTTTCACGCGGATTCCGGTAAGGTTTGCAACAATATCATTAAGGCTTTCCAGATGCTGTACGTTCAGCGTGGTGTAAACATCAATACCGGCGGCAAGCAAGTCTTCCACATCCATCCAGCGCTTAGGGTGGTTGGAGCTTGGGGCGTTGGTATGGGCAAATTCATCAACCGCAATTATTTCAGGCTTAGCTTTAAGCGCTGCCTCAAGATCAAACTCTTTAAGCTTTATTCCCCTATGGTCAGTTTCAACCAGCGGGAGCTTTGGCAAATCCTGCAGCAGTTCCTCAGTTTCTTGCCTGCCATGCGTTTCAGCTATGCCGACCAGGACATTAACGCCATCATCCTGCTTTTCATGCAGGGCAGAAAGCATCGCATAGGTCTTCCCCACCCCGGCACATGCTCCAAAGAATATTTTAAGCCTGCCGCGCTTGCCGTTTGCATCTTCTGATTTTACGGCCTTAAGCAGCTCATCCGGGTTCGGGCGTTCATGCTCCATTCATCAATTATCACCTTTTCTAGGTTAAAATCTATAGGCAGAACCAACAAACCAGCTAACATCGTCAGCAGCATCGGTCACGCCAAAGTTAACGCCGGTATCAACGCGCCAGCTATCCGTAACAGCATATACCACGCCAAAATCCAGGCTATTGGCCCATTCCGCCCCTGATGCATCCGTCTTGGAAGTATAAAATTCAGCGTAGCCGGAAAGGCTATCTGTGAAGCTTTTACCCAATATCAAAGCGTTGGTGTAATTGGCATCATAGCCAGAATCATCTGTCTGGTCTTTAAGGAAATTAAACTGCGTCATACCGCCAATGCTCCAGCCGTCAGGCATATTGTAATTGAATGGTATGCCTAATCCATATTCAACATCATCATTTCCTAAATCATCCTGATTGGTTGGGAGTTTTACATATGGAATAGCAGCAATACCAAAATCTTCCCCGTCATTACCGGCAAAGCTGTATTTCAGGCGCAGGATAGTATCACCAAACCCTTCATGATTAGTAGTAGTCCCGCCAGATTTTATTTCCACATCTTTGTACGCATCCACTATCACCTGAAAATCCATGTCCTGCGTCAGGCCAAGGCGGAAATTGGTTGAGCCTGCAAAAATATTCTGCGTGGTCTTTGTTCCCGCATCATCATTTTGTATATAGTTGAACAGGTTTGATTCAATCACCAAATGGCCCGAATCCACCGTGAACACACTATCTGTTTTGCTTGGGCGTTCAGTAGTGAACGGGCGCAGCTTATCATCCAGCACCGGGTTGAAGATGCTATAATCTTCTGCGTGGGCAGAAGTTGATATCAGCGCAAATAATGCAAAAAGTTTTTTCATATTTTACCATCCAGAGCCAGGTTAAGTTTAAGTACGTTCACGCGCGGTTCACCCAATATGCCAAGCTGGCGTTCCTCAGTATATTTAGCCACCATGCGTTTAATTGTTAGCGGGTTAATACCCCGCGCAAATGCAACGCGTTCTATTTGATATTCTGCTGCCTCCGGGCTTATATGCGGGTCCAGCCCGCTGCCCGATGCAGTTGCCAGGTCAACCGGAACATCTTTCCCTTTCAAAGCATCAACCCGCGCTTTTGAAGCCGCGATCAGCGCGGGGTTATTTGCGCCCAAATTTGATCCGCTGGATGCCGCCGCATTATATGCAGGAGCGGTAGCAGAAAGCCTGCCCCAGAAATATTTATCAGCCGTAAAATTCTGGCCGATTAATTCTGAGCCTAAAACCTTCCCGTCCTTTTTTATCAGGCTACCATTTGCTTTATCGGCAAAAGCAGTTTGTGCGATAAGGGTTGAAACTGCCGGGTAAATTCCGCCTAATAAAATTGTCAGCAGCCCGATAAATACTAAACTTGCCCTTAAATTTTTCATACCAGCCCCATAGTTTGCAGAAGAACGTCAATTATTTTAATACCGATGAACGGCACAACCAGCCCGCCCAGCCCGTAAATGAAAGCATGGCGGCGAAGCACCGCATCTGCCCCCAGCGGCTTATATTTCACGCCTTTAAGCGCCAGCGGAATGAGGAACACAATCACAAGCGCGTTGAATATCACTGCAGAAAGTATTGCGCTGTTAGCCGAGTGCAAACCCATTACGTTAAGTGACATCAGCGCCGGGTAAGTGCTGGCAAATGCCGCGGGGATAATTGCAAAATACTTAGCGATATCATTGGAAATTGAAAAAGTTGTCAGCGCACCGCGCGTCATTAAAAGCTGTTTTCCTATCTCAACAATTTCAATCAGCTTGGTCGGGTCAGAGTCCAGATCTATCATATTACCGGCCTCTTTTGCGGCTTGCGTGCCGGAATTCATAACTACCGCCACGTCAGATTGTGCAAGCGCCGGCGCATCATTCGTGCCGTCACCCACCATGGCAATAAGCTCACCGCCCTGCTGCTTTTCGCGTATCAGGCGGAGTTTATCTTCAGGTTTTGCCTGCGCCATGTAATCATCCACACCTGCTTCCAGCGCAATAGCGCCTGCGGTCAGCGGGTTATCGCCGGTTATCATCACACTTTTAATACCCATTTTACGCAAGGATTCCAAACGCTCCTTGATGCCTTTCTTAACAACATCTTTAAGGTGGATAACTCCCAGAACTTTTTTGCCATCAACCACCGTCAGCGGCGTACCGCCGGTTTTTGCTATCTGGTCAGCGCTTTGTTTTACATCAGACGGGAACTCTGCTCCTTCCGAGCGCACATATTGCTCAATAGCATCGCCTGCGCCTTTTAGTATATTACGGCCCATTATGCTAACGCCGCTCACCCGCGTTTCAGCTTTGAAGGGGATGAATTTTGCATCCAGCGTTTTCGAATCAGTCGGCGCTATATTATATTTCTCATGCGCCAGCGCTACTATGCTTTTTCCCTCCGGCGTATCATCAGCAATCGAAGAAAGCTCCGCCGCAGCCGCAAGCTCTGCCGCAGTTACATTTTTAGCAGGAATGAAATTCACCGCCTGCCTGTTGCCGTAAGTAATTGTTCCCGTTTTATCCAATAATAAAATATTCACATCACCCGCCGCTTCCACCGCGCGGCCAGACATTGCAATTACGTTGGCGCGCATAAGGCGGTTCATGCCCGCAATACCAATGGCTGATAAAAGCCCGCCAATTGTTGTAGGCGCAAGGCAAACCAGCAATGA
>CAYVII010000074.1:0-6934 GCA_964451475.1 uncultured Rickettsiales bacterium | reverse complement strand
CTTTCGCAGGCGCAAAAATGGTGCAAAAAACTCTTATTATTGTGCTGGATGACCGCAATATGGTAAGTGACAAGGAAATGCTGGATGAAGTTGGCGGTTTGCCTCCTTTTTAGAGATAGTAAATATTATTGGCGGTAAAGGGCTTGCAATCCTTGAATTTAGTGTTAAAACACGCTCAATAATTTAACTAACCCCAGAGATTTTTATGAACATACATGAGTATCAGGCAAAACAGATATTGCGCAAATTCGGCGTTCCAACGTCACGCGGTATTGTTGCTTTCACGGCTGAAGAGGCTGAAAATGCAGCTAAAGAACTAAATGCTGACCTTTTTGTGGTTAAAGCACAGATCCACGCAGGCGGTCGCGGTAAAGCGGGCGGCGTGAAGCTGACCAAAGACAAGAACGAAGTTAAAAACCTTGCACGTAACATGCTTGGTAAAGTACTGGTTACTCACCAAACTGGCCCTGAAGGTAAAGAAGTTCAGAAGGTTTATATTGAAGAAGGTTCTGATATTGATAAAGAATTCTACCTTTCTGCGGTAGTTGACCGTGCAACCTCAACAGTTGTTTTCGTGGCATCTTCTGAAGGTGGCGTCGAGATCGAAGAAGTAGCTCACAACCAGCCTGAAAAAATCATTAAAGTTGCGGTTGATCCTGCATCCGGCGTTAGCGGTTTCCATGCCCGTAAGCTTGCTTTCGGTGTTGGCCTGACTGACCCTGCGCAGATTAAAGATTTCTCTAGCTTTATTTTCAAGTTATATGAGTGCTTCATTAAAACTGATGCTTCTCAAGTTGAGATCAATCCGCTTATCCGCACTCCGGAAGGCAAATTCAAGGCACTGGACGCAAAAATGAACTTTGATTCAAATGCTCTGTACCGTCAGCCTGAAATTGTTGAAATGCGTGACCTTACAGAAGAAGATCCGTTTGAAGTAAAAGCTTCACAATTCGGTCTTTCATACGTGAAAATGGATGGCAATATAGGTTGTATGGTGAACGGCGCAGGTCTTGCGATGTCTACTATGGATATCATTAAACTATACGGCGCAGAGCCTGCTAACTTTTTGGACGTTGGCGGCGGTGCAAACAAAGAAAAAGTAACTGAAGCATTCAAGATCATCCTTGGTGACCCTGCGGTTAAAGGTATTCTTGTTAACATCTTCGGCGGTATCATGAAGTGCGATATCATTGCAGAAGGCGTTATTGCAGCGGCAAAAGAACTTTCAGTGAAAGTTCCTCTGGTTGTTCGTCTTGCCGGTACTAACGTTGAACTTGGTAAGGAAATTCTTGCTAAGTCCGGCATGAACATCATTCCGGCAGATGACCTTGATGATGCGGCTCAGAAAATCACACAAGCAATTAAAGCAAAAGCGGCATAGGAGTAAAAATGTCAGTTCTAGTAAATAAAAACACTAAAGTTATCTGCCAGGGTTTTACTGGTAAAGAAGGTACTTTCCACTCTCAGCAAGCAATTGCTTACGGTACAAAAATGGTTGGCGGTGTAACTCCGGGCAAAGGCGGTGAAAAGCATCTTGACCTTCCGGTTTTCAACACTGTTGGCGAAGCGCGTGAAAAAACTGGTGCGGAAGCATCGGTAATTTACGTTCCGCCTCCGTTCGCAGCTGATGCGATATTGGAAGCTATTGACGCTGAAATGCCTCTGGCGGTGTGCATCACTGAAGGTATTCCGGTTCTTGACATGGTTCGCGTTAAAAAAGCGCTAGCGGGTTCTAAGACACGTCTTATTGGCCCTAACTGCCCAGGTATCATTACTCCTGGTGAATGTAAAATCGGTATCATGCCCGGTCATATCCACAAGAAAGGTTCAATCGGTATCGTATCTAAATCAGGTACTCTTACTTATGAAGCGGTTGCGCAAACTACCGCTGAAGGCCTTGGCCAAACAACCTGCATTGGTATTGGCGGTGACCCGGTTAACGGCACAAGCTTTATTGATTGTCTTGAGCTACTTCTTGCAGACGAAGAAACAAAAGCTATCATCATGATCGGTGAAATTGGCGGTGATGCTGAAGAGCAGGCCGCAGAATTCATCCGTAAGTCTAAAGTTAAAAAGCCGATGGTTGGCTTTATTGCGGGCCGTACTGCTCCTCCGGGCCGCCGTATGGGTCACGCCGGTGCTATTATCTCAGGTGGTAAAGGCGGTGCTGAAGATAAGATCGAAGCTATGAAACTTGCGGGTATCCGGGTTTCTGAGTCTCCGGCTCGTCTTGGTAAAACAATGAAAGAACTACTAGCTGCATAAACAACAGCGCGTTTAAATTAAAAGGCACCGGTTTTCCGGTGCCTTTTTTTATTTGTTTTTAGTATTATGAGCGAATTTGTAGGAAAAAGCCGCTTTTTGGCGGCTTTCCCATGTTACAAAAGAATAAACTTAAGCTTGGGGTGCAGGTGATATATTATCTGCCGAAAAGTCCATGGCAGGTAATTCTAAAGGCAGATCCTGCTGAATTTCTTTAGGACGTGAGTAAACCAGCCTTAGCGCAGGGCGCTTAGGTTGCGGTTTTTCCTCTTCTTCCTTCAAGTTGTTAACTGCAACATATATAGGCATTGCTATAATGTTGTTTTTCCTGATAACTTCTGCTTCCGCACGGGCTTTTTCACGCAGAATTTTATATTTTAGAACCAGAACCGTAGTGCAAAGGGTTGTGGAGATGATATTCCAGAAAATAATAGAGTAAGTGCCTGAAAGAATACCGAAAAGTAGCCATAGAGTATTAGAGCAGTTCTTCATGCAGAACATGAATGTAGAAACGCCGCCTGTCTTGCGTGTACGCCTCATCCTGATAATCTGAGGAATTGCTGCTGTTGAGCTTATCAAGCCCGCTAAAAATGCTATTAACTCCAAATGCATGGAAACCCGCCCTTATAATTAATATATATCAAAGGAAAGTTAACTTAATGTTACTTTATTAACAATTCAGGCAGCTTTTTTATTAATATTGTATGACAGCTCAGTGCATTCAGCCATTGTTTTGGAATTACGGCTGATAGGGCAGGTCATATAGAAGTTAACCACCGGATAAGTAAATGCTTCTGTAGAAAGCTTGTTTTTACTTGCAGGGGCTTTCCACTGGGCAGGGGTTACCTCATCAAGCTTGCACAGAACAGGGTGCTCGGCGGCAAGTTTAGCGCGAAGCTCTTCTATATCATTGAAAGGAAGTGTCTGTTCAATTGTTTCAGAGAGTGCACGGACAATTTTCCAGTCCTCCTTTGCTTCACCAGGAGCGAACACGGCTTTTTGTGTACGCTGAGGGCGGCCTTCAAGATTTACATATGTCGCAGATTTTTCTGTGTATGCGCTGCCCGGTAAAATCACATCTGCGATTGCTGCGCCTTTATCACCGTGGTGCCCCTGATAGATAACAAATGTGCTGTCTGATTTTTTTACGTCAAGTTCATCAGCTTCAAGAAGGTAAAGTATTTTGATCTCTTTGCTTTCAACAGCTGCCAGAATTTCTTTTGTAGACTTGCCGTTTTTACCCGGAACAAAACCAATATCCAGACCGCCAACGCGCGATGCGGCGGTTTGCAGAACGTTAAAACCGTTCCAGCCGTCTTTTACTACGGGAAGTTTTGCCGCTGCTGCAAGTACAGCTTCGCCATCTGTGCGGGTAAGTACATTAGCGCCGATGATAACCATTGGTTTCTGCGCTTTCTCGAAAGATTTTGCAGCATCTGCAATTGCATCAAGCTGTTTGTATTTGTAGTTAAGCGCAAGTTCTGCTCCTACGTTATAAATTTTTACACCGCGAAGATACGCACGGCGCAGGCGGGCATTTAGCACAGGCGCTTCGGTGCGCGGGTTTGTGCCAACAAGCAAAATAGCATCTGCTTCATCGATGCCGTTAATAGTGCTGTTGAATAAATAATTGCTGCGGTTAGATGCATCAAATACTGCACCGTCCTGACGGCAATCAAGATTTTCAGAGCCAATGTTATTAAGCAGTTTTTTTAGTGCCCACATTGTTTCAACGTCAGCCTGGTCACCTGCAATCGCTGCAATTTGAGAGCCTTCTGTTTTTGCTATTTTACGTGCGATAGTCGCAAATGCCTCATCCCATGTAGCGGCTCTAAGTTTGCCGTTTACGCGCACGTATGGTTTATCCAGACGCTGCATTTTTAGGCCATCGCAGGCATGGCGGGTTTTATCAGAGATCCATTCTTCGTTCACGTCATCATTATTGCGCGGAAGAATTCGCATAACTTCATTACCGCGTGAATCAACGCGGATGTTGCTGCCCATTGCGTCCAGAACGTCAATGCTTTCGGTCTTTTTAAGTTCCCACGGGCGGGCGTGGAATGCGTAAGGTTTGCTTGTAAGTGCGCCAACAGGGCACAGGTCAACAACGTTGGCAGAAAGCTCAGACGTTAGTGACTTTTCAAGGTAAGTAGTGATTTCCATGTGCTCGCCACGGTTAAGCGCGCCCATTTCTTCAATACCTGCTATATCATCAGTGAACCTTATGCAGCGCGTGCAGTGGATGCAGCGTGTCATGAAAGTTTTGATAAGCGGGCCCATATATTTATCGTGCACCGCGCGTTTTGCTTCAGGGTAACGGCTGTGGCCTTTACCGAAATACATTGATTGGTCCTGAAGGTCACACTCACCGCCCTGATCGCATATCGGGCAATCCAGAGGGTGGTTTATAAGAAGGAATTCCATCACGCCTTCGCGTGCTTTTTTTACCATTTGGGAATTTGTTTTTACAGTCATGCCTTCTGCAACGGGCATTGCACATGAGGCAGCAGGTTTTGGCGGGCCGGGGGTAACTTCAACAAGGCACATACGGCAGTTGCCGGCAATTGCCAGTCTTTCGTGGTAACAGAAGCGGGGTATTTCAATGCCTAATTGTTCGGCAGCCTGAATAATAACAGTGCCCGGTTCAACTTCAGTCTCAATTCCGTCAATAGTTAGCTTTACCATGGCCTACCTTTTAGCGGGAAATTGGATTATTTCAAGCTAATGATTACGGGCTTGAAAACAGCCAAAAATATTCTTAAAAAAGACATTGTTAAGCAATCTTAACAATGTTAAAACTCTAATATTAATTAAGCAGGAAGCCAGGATGTCTGACGATAAGTATAAAGTAGATACTCTTCATGAGCGTATAAGTGACAGGTTGTTTTCAATGAGCTCGTACCCGAAGGGGCGTGCCGCGCTAGCCGCATTCTTAAGCGGGCATGAGATGCAAAACAGGGAAGAGATAATGAATGTGGGGGCAGCCTTAGCTACGGTTGCATATTATAGAGCGCACAAAGACCAGTTGCATTTCCCAAACGGTAGTGATGACGGATTGATGATGAAGTTTGATGATATGAATAAAGCTATTGAGGCGCGTCTTGGACAAGTGGCAATTTACAGGAGGGATGCGCACAAAGAAATTCTGGGAGTAAAGTCAGCCGTACTTAGTATATTAGAGGCGCATAATGACCTGAGCGAATATGCTTCTCATGGCACAGTCCCGAAAGTCAGGGGAATAGTATGAAGCATGCGCATGGAACATGCCTGATATGGATGGATGATAATATCCATGATCAGGAATATGTTATTATGCGTAAAAGATTGCAGGAGTGCTTCGGATTTAAAAAAATATTTATAAGTAATTGCTGGAATGGTCTGGGTAATCTTTTATCTCAGGCTTATGAGGGCGGGTATAAAGTTTCATTGATCATATGTGATAAAGAATTTGGAGACTTTGATGTTGGTGCTTCAGTCCTTCGTGATGTTGTAAACGGGAAATATGAAAATGAATATCCTAACTCCAGAAGAATATCTTTAGCACTGGCCAGTAATGATATTGCTGTAAGTGATGCTTTCAAAAGTATAGATAAAGGGCAGTTAAAACGCGTAACCAAAGAAAATAAGTATGATGAACCTGCCGGAGTGCAGATAATCAGGCTTCTTCATAGTTTTAGAGGAACAAACTGCAGGCTTAAAGAAGCGTTGAAGCAGGGGTTTAAAGAAGAAGGCTATGCTACTAAAGAAAAAACACTGGAAGGCCTGAAAATAGTTTTAGATTGCGCAAACGGCGCAGCTTACCACGTAGCACCAATAATTCTGCAAGAACTTGGCGCTGAAGTGATTGCGATCAACCATACGCCCGATGGCTTTAACATCAATGAAGGCTGCGGCTCTACCCACCCTGAGAATGTAAGCAAAAAAGTGCTGGAGAAAAAAGCGCATCTGGGCATAGCGCTGGATGGTGACGCCGACCGCCTGCTTATGTGCGACGAAAAAGGCGAAAGCATAGACGGTGACCAGCTTATGGGCGTTATCGCCATGCATCTAAAAAACTCAGGCCAGCTTAAAGGCAACGCAATTACCGCAACGGTTATGAGCAATCTTGGCCTTGAGATATTCCTGCGTGAGAACGGCATAGAACTTCACCGCACTAAAGTTGGTGACAGGTATGTTACCGAACATATGCGTGAGAACGGCCTTAACCTGGGCGGCGAACAAAGCGGCCATTTAGTACTTTCCGATTACTCGCAAACCGGCGATGCACTGGTTGCCGCACTTCAGGTACTTGCAAGCTATGACGGCAAAAAGCCATTCAGCAAATTCGCTAGATGTTTTGCCCCACTACCGCAAATACTAAAAAACTTCCGCTATCAGGATACTGATAATGCCGAAGCATTAGTGAATAAAGCGCAGCAAACAGCTATTGAAGCTGAACGCAAACTTGCAGGCAGCGGCAGGATACTTATCCGGAAATCAGGTACTGAACCTTTAATAAGGGTAATGGCAGAAGGCACAGACCAGAAAAAGATCACCCAGATAGTAGAAGATATAATCAAATCTTTGAATTAAACTTTTTTACAGCTACCTGCAGCTTCACTATGCTGCCTTTTTAAAGCACGCATTTGCCATGCATCGTCAGATATGTAGTTATCGGTATTTTTTGCACGCT
>CAYVII010000073.1:0-7080 GCA_964451475.1 uncultured Rickettsiales bacterium | reverse complement strand
ATCAGAAGCAATATGCCGGCCGTCTGACAGTATAACGCCACGGATTTTGCGTGCGCCGTCTGCGGCGATTTCAATATCAAGGTCGGTAACGCGGCTTTCAAACCTATATTCTCCGCCAAGTTCTTCAATGGTGCGGCGCATATTCTCAACCATTTTCACAAGACGGAATGTACCTATATGCGGATGCGCTTCTGTTAGAATTTCTTCAGGTGCTTCCGCTTTTACGAATTCCATTAAAACTTTGCGTCCTAAATAACGAGGGTCTTTTATCTGGCTATATAATTTGCCGTCTGAAAATGTTCCCGCACCGCCTTCACCATATTGAACGTTGGACTCTGTGTTCAATTTTGACTTGCGCCACAGGCCCCATGTGTCTTTTGTGCGTTCGCGCACCACTTTGCCGCGCTCTAGTATAATTGGTTTAAAACCCATTTGTGCCAGTATCAGCGCTGCAAATAAGCCGCACGGGCCTGCACCTATAACTACAGGGCGACTTTTTAAATTAGCAGGTGCCTTACCTACAAATTTATATTCCATATCCGGCGTTGGTTTTACATCTTTGTCATTTTGGAATTTTTTCAGTAGACCTGCTTCGTTCTTAACTTCCAGATCAAGAGTATATACAAGCAAAATATTATGTTTTTTACGCGCATCATGCGCACGGCGGAAAACAGTGCATGAGATAATATCTTTTTCTGATATCTTCAGTTTAGCAGAAGCCGCAGCCGGAATTTCTTCCGGTTCATGATCCAGCGGCAATCTAATTTCTGTCAGGCGTAACATTTTATACCTATTAAGCATGGCGGAAGGGATGAGATTCGAACTCACGAAACCTTTGACAGTTTACACACTTTCCAGGCGTGCGCCTTCGACCACTCGGCCACCCTTCCGCATTATAACCACAAGCTCCGAGCCTCGTAGTCTTATCTTTCCATTGTTTGCTTTCGCAAACAGGCACCCGGCTACCCTTTACGCATTATTGCTTGCAATTTTTTCAAAGCTGTAAATAATGGCTTTATGAAGAAATTGCTACTATCTTTTGCTTTACTTGGCCTTATTGGGCTTGTAAGCGCATGCGCGGCTGACCATGAACCACCCGGAAGCCCTTGCGTTGGTGCAAAAAACAGCCCTTGTGACTGGCACAAACCCGTCAACAACGCCTAACCTCCTCTTTTTTGAATAATTACAGCTAGTTACAACGGGCGGTGCATGATATGTATGTCTACCAGCCTGCCAAGCTTTTTATGGTCATGCGCTGCCGGTACCGTGCCAATTATTTTAAAGCCCAGTGACTGCCAAAGCTTAACCGCAACTTCGTTGGTTGAAATAACATAGTTGAACTGCATGGCTTTATATCCCTGCTTTTTTGCTTCAGCAAAAGAATGCTCCGCCATTTGTTTGGCAAATCCCCTGCCCCTGAATTCAGGCGCAACAAAATATGCGGCGTTTGAGATATGCGAACCAAGATCACGGTGGTTTGGCCTTATTACGTAGGCACCAACCACTTTACCATCTACACGGGCAATAAAAGTTTGGAAATTTGGAGCGAACCAAACTTTCTTTGCGTCTTCTTCAGTAATATCGGCAGAATATACATAAGTATCACCGCCCTTTACTATGCTCTGAAAAATAGGCCAGATAAGCGTAAAATCACGCTCTGTTGCAATGGTTATTTCAAGACTCATTTCTTTTTAGAGCCGCCGCAGGAATATTTAGACACCATTGCGCTTGCAATTGAGCTGTACCTGTCCTGATCCATGCGGTTTTCATCTTTCTTCGCATAGTTCCTTACAGTATCCGCAAGTTCTGCTTTTGAAGCATCACCGCAAACTTTATCATATATCTTCAGTGACTGGTAAATACCCGAAACATAGTTGTGGCATGACCCTGAGCCGTTCTCACCGTCAAGACATTCAATATATTCGGCAGTTGAATTTGCAAAACGGTTTGGCGCCGAGCTGTAACCGGCACTCCTTGCTTCCGACTCAGTGCAATAGCGTTTATCAATATTAGTGACGTGCTTATAAAGGCGGTGTGACGGAGCATAGTAAACTTTGCCCAGCTCATGATCTTTTACGGCTTTAAATTTGCACGCAGGATCAGACGTAACCGGTTTATCTTCGGTCTTAATTGCATCCGGTACGCAGGCAGTGATCGCCGCAACAGATAGTATAGCCAGGAATTTTTTCATGTGAGTTTACCTTGATAATAAGAATATGCCTTGTTCCCCAAGAAGATTGGCAGTACCGCCAAGACCGGAGAAGTGGATTATCTTTCCGGATGCATTTATGGCAAGCCTTTTTTCAATTTTTATATTAAGGTCTTCACATAAAATAACAAAATCCTGAATCGTGCAGAAGTGGATGTTTGGAGTTTCATACCACTGGTAGGAAAGTTTTTTTGTAACAGGCATTTTTCCTGATATCAAAAGCTGCAAACGGTTTTTCCAGTAACCAAAATTAGGAATGCTGACCACAACCTTATCTGCAATCCGCAACATATCTTTGATTATGCGGTCAGGATATTTTGTAACCTGAAGCGTGTTGGTAAGCACAACATAATCAAAACCGTTATCAGGGTAGTGCGCCAGATCAATATCAGCGTCTCCCTGCATTACAGAAAGACCTTGTTTAAGAGATATTGAAACTTTTTGCTGGTCAAGCTCAAGGCCGCGCGCATCACAGCCTTTTGCCTTTAGCGCAAGAAGCAACTCACCGTCACCGCTACCAACATCCAGTACGCGCGCGCCTGATGGTATAAGTTCAACTATCTGCAAAATATCATCGCGAAGTGTCATATCCCGCTCTCCTTAGCCATACTTTCAACAAAGCCGGCAAGAGTGTTGTTGAACTCAGGCTCTTCAAGCAGGAAAGCATCATGGCCTTTTTTAGTTTCTATTTCCAGAAAGCTTACGTTGCAGCCTGCAGCATTTAGTGCGCGGGCAACATATTTGCTTTCTTCGGTAGGGTAGCACCAGTCAGATGTAAATGATATTATGCAGAATTTAGTGGTCGAACCTTTAAATATCTCGCTCAGATGTTTGCCGTATTCCTCTTCCATATCAAAATAATCCATCGCGCGGGTGATGTATAAGTAAGAATTCGCATCGAACCTGTCCACAAAGCTTATGCCCTGATAGCGTAAATAGCTTTCCACCTGGAAGTCTGCATCAAAACCATATGTTTTTGCCTTACGGTCCTGCAGATTACGGCCAAATTTATCCTGTAGGCTTTCCTCGCTCATATAAGTAACGTGCGCAGTCATACGCGCAACCGAAAGACCCTTGGTTGGTTTTTTGCCTTCTGCCGCATAATTGCCGCCTGCCCAGTTAGGGTCAGCCATAATTGCCTGACGGCCAATTTCATGGAACGCAATATTTTGCGCCGAGTGGCGTGAGGTTGTAGCTATAGCAATTGCAGTATGGAATTTGGTTGGGTATTTTGCCGTCCATTCCAGCACTTGCATGCCGCCCATTGAGCCGCCAACAACGCAGAATATTTTATCAATGCCAAGCTCATCTAAAAGCAGCTTCTGGGCGTTGACCATATCGGAAATTGTTATTACCGGGAAATCAAGCGCATAGGTCTTACCGCTTTCATCCTTTACGCTATTTGGCCCTAAACTGCCCATGCAGCCGCCTATAACATTTATACAGATCACGAAATAGCGGTTAGTATCAAATATCTTACCCTCGCCCACTACATCATCCCACCAGCCGCGTTTGCCTGTTATAGGGTGTTTGCCGGCAACATACTGGTCACCTGTAAGGGCATGGCAAACAAGCACAACATTGCTTTTATCGGCATTCAGTTTGCCGTATGTATTATAAGCAATATCAAAATCCTTTATCTCAATGCCGTTTTCCAGCTTGAGGGGCTTGTTGATGACTATTTTGTTATGCTGTATTGTTGCCATGAAGAGTGTTATATAGATTTTTGTATGGAATACAAAATAATCTCTGCAAATGACTTCCTTGAACTGCTAGATAGCGGCAAGGCTTTGAATATAATAGATGTTCGCGGCGTGCCAGAGCATGAGGAAAAGCATCTTATCAACCCGCACAGGCATATACCTATAGATGACCTGAAACCCGAAAGCCTTGGTGACAAGGATGCAACTATTTACGTGCTTTGCGGCGGCGGCAACCGTGCCCTTAGAGCTGCCAGCCTGCTGGCAGAAAGCGGGTTTGAAAATGCCACCGTGGTAACAGGCGGCCTGCGCGGCTGCATTGCCGCAGGGGCGCAAATTACCGGAAAGGATATAAAATCCCCCGTTACCTGCAAATCAGGCAGTTAGTCTTGACCTAAACTGCTGAAAGCCATATAAAACGCCAATGAGCAAGACATTCCAAGATATTATCCTTACCCTTCAGCATTTCTGGGCAAAACAGGGCTGCGTTATTTTACAACCGCTTGATATGGAAGTTGGCGCAGGTACATTCCACCCTGCAACCGTACTTCGCGCGCTTGGGCCAGACCATTGGAACGCCGCTTACGTACAGCCTTCACGCCGCCCTAAAGACGGGCGCTATGGCGAAAACCCAAACAGGCTTGGCCATTACTACCAGTTCCAGGTCATCTTGAAGCCTTCACCGGAAAATATTCAGGAATTATATCTGCAAAGCCTTTATGAACTGGGCATTGATAAAAAGAACCATGATATCCGCTTTGTGGAAGATGACTGGGAGTCACCTACCCTTGGCGCATGGGGACTAGGATGGGAAGTATGGTGTGACGGCATGGAAGTTAGCCAGTTCACCTATTTCCAGCAGGTTGGCGGCATTGAATGCAAACCGGTTGCGGGCGAGCTTACATACGGACTAGAGCGTTTGGCCATGTATATTCAGGGCGTGGAAAGCGTGTTTGACCTGAAATATAATGACAAAGTAACTTACGGCGACGTATTCCTGCGTCAGGAAAAAGAGCATTCTGCCTACAATCTTGAACATGCAGATACTGATGTTCTGCTTAAGCATTTTGAAGATGCGGAGCGTGAGTGCCAGTCAATGCTTGAGAAAAACCTTGCCATTCCCGCATATGAACAATGCGTAAAGGCATCACATACTTTCAACCTGCTTGATGCACGAGGAGTAATTGGCGTTACCGAGCGCGCTTCATACATATTGCGAGTACGAAACCTGGCGAAAGCCGCATGCGAGTGCTATATTGGCTTAGACAGCACCAGAAAAGCTGCATAAAACTTTGCAAAATCCTTGATTTTTGCGGCATTCTTGATTATTAGAGGCGCATAATTATATTAAGCTTATGGACTCAGGAATTAGAATTGGCATGATGAAAGGCAAGATCCACCGCGCAACGGTGACTAATGCCGATCTTGACTATGAAGGCTCAATAACAGTTGATACTAAACTGCTTGAGGCTGCCGGAATTCTTGTGCATGAAATGGTAGACGTGCTTAACATCACTAACGGTGAGCGCATTACTACTTACACTATTCCCGGCGGTGACGGCGAGATACAAATTAACGGCGCAGCCGCCCATCTTTTCAAACCCGGCCATAAAGTTATTATAGTTTCTTATTGCTATATGGATGAGGAAAAGGCAAAAACATGGAAACCAAAAGTTGTTTTGGTTGATGACAAAAACAAACAAAAGAACAAATAATGTCTGTAAACACCCTATTCAAAGAAGTTGATGATAAATTCTATGATGCTGTAAGAACCTGCGTGAAAGAATATTTGCCAAATGATGTTGACGGCGCAATGAAAAAAATCACCGAGCGCGTGTCTGAGGATGTTGAAGAATATATTGAAGAGCAGGAAAATGAGTTCCTGGAATATTCTTACACCCTTACCAAAACCCCTAATATGTTCGAGATCTACAGCTTCTCAAAATATACAAAGACCGAAAAGCCCGACGCTGGCGTTGGTTATGAGATCGTGCGCATCATCCGTACTTCTGAAGGCCCTAAGCTGGAAATCTATTAATGCCAACAGGTATATTGGAACAAGCTATCAGCAGCCTTGCGGTAGCAGGTTTTTTTTGCAGTTGCCGCAGGTTATTTCCTTTTCCAGATAATACGCCTTTTCAAACTTATGCATTACGGCGCTAGAGCCAATGCCGTTATTATAGCAAAAACGGCAGTTTCCAACGGTTATGCCGGCAAGTTTGCCAGTTCGCATAATTTTGGCATTGAGTATCAATTTGAGGTAGACGGAAAAATTTACCGTAAAAAACAGCAAAACTTGCGCAAGCCTGATTTTGAGGCATATTCCGAAGGGCAGCAGATAAATATTCTATATTCTGCGGCCAACCCCGATAACAACTATTTAGAAAGTAAAATAAGAAGCCAGAATATTGCAAACCAGCTGCTTTTCGCCGGTTGCTGCTACATTGTTTACCGTTATGTCGCTTCCCTTAACATATAGGGTAAAAAAAGTTGCTACTCCCAAGGGTTAGTTTATATTATCCCCACTAATCAAACCTGATGCAAATGACTGAATTTTTACTGGAACTATATTCTGAAGAGATACCTGCACGCATGCAAGAAAATGCCGCAAAGGAAATTGCCGCAAAAATATCCGACTCTGCAAAGTATTATTACACGCCGCAGCGCATTACCATTGTGGCCGACCTACCCGACCAGCAGCCTGACCAGGTAATAGAAAAAAAAGGTCCGGGCGTTGGCACACCGGATACTGCAATACAGGGATTTTTGAAGTCTGTAGGTTTAACTTCGGTTGACCAGGCCACTACAATTGAAGAAAAAGGCCGTATTTTCTACTACTACAAAAATACCATCAAAGGCGGCTCTACGCTTGATCATTTAAGCAAGTTACTGCCCGAGATATTAAACGGTTTCACATGGCCGAAATCTATGCGCTGGGGTGCAAATGAAATACGCTGGGTGCGCCCTCTGCATTCAATTGTTGCAATATTTGGCGGCAAAACAGTCCCGTTCAAATTTGGCCATATTGAAAGCGGCAACACTGCCAAAGGCCACCGCTTCCTTGACAGATCAGAATTCAAAGTTGCAAATTTTGCGCAGTACAAAGAAGATCTTGCAAAACGCAAAGCAATAATTGACCCTGCAGAACGTAAAGAGATAATATGGAAGCAA
>CAYVII010000072.1:0-7227 GCA_964451475.1 uncultured Rickettsiales bacterium | reverse complement strand
AGTGCAGATAGAAACAAACGGCACCCTTTACCGTGATTTGCCTGAGCAGGTTGAAGTAAGTTCAGTCAGGAATTCTTTGATACCCGGAACTTTACCGATATGCGCACGTTTAACGTAAACATATAGAGGGCGTGAGATCACATATGAACCATCGGCAATAGTTGCATGCGTAGGTGCCACGTTAGCGATCTTTGAGGCCTGAACGATAGTTTTGTTTTCTTCAAGGAAGCTGTAACCGAAGATACCAAGAGCGTTCTTATTACCTTTCAGCTTTTGAACGATCAGGTTATCATTTTCACCGGACTCAATATACACACCGTCTTCACGTATAGCACGGCATGCTTTTTTGCGCGAGTCACCGTCAGCATAAGCAGCTTTTGCAGCTTCCCATGCTGCACAACCGTGTTCCATGATCATTTCAGCGAAAGAGTCACGCGTACCGGATGTTGGTGGCGGACCATAAACTTCGATCTTTTGTTTAGGGAGCGCCTTATTTACCTGGTCCCATGTTTTGTAAGTATTTGGAACAAGCTTCTTAGGGTCTTTTGCATCCGGAACTGATTTTGCAAGAGCAAGAGCAAGGTCATTGATAGAAAGATTGAATTTTGCACCTGCAGTTGAGTTTGCAACCACGATACCGTCATAGCCGATCTTTACTTCAGAAACTTCAGCCACGTTATTTTTACGGCAAGTAAGAAGCTCATCAGGCTTAATACGGCGTGATGCATTTGTCATTGAAGGAGTATCGGCACCTGTACCGGAGCAAAATAGTTTAAAACCGCCGCCTGTACCTGTTGACTCAACTATTGGTGTTTTGAATTTGCCGCCCTTGCCGAATTTTTCAGCTACTACGGTTACGAAAGGATAAACTGTTGAAGAACCTACTACCCTTATTTGGTCTGCAGCCTGGGCAACATTACCCTGATTACAACCTATTACTACTGTAGCTACAGCAACTGCAGCCATTAGAGCTTTTTTCATGAACCCTCCTCTGGTCCGTTATTGGCGCCGAAGGGCAAAATCGCCTTTCGGCTTTTGGCCGGAAACCTCATGCCTCCAACCATGGCGGGCGTATAATGCAATATAACAGAAAAGTCAAGGCAATAATTAAGCGTGATTAATAGCATTTTTTATGATATATCTATAATTTCAGGAGGTTCCCCTATGATAAAAAAACAAAGAAACTACCTAATTTTAGCCTGCCTGTTCATTATATCTTCTGTTTCCGCTGCAATAGCTGTACAACCCCTTAGTTCAAGTGCTCCCCAATCAATAGTTATTACCGCTGAAGAGCTTAATAAAATGATGGCTGACGGAGCTGATTTCATCCTAATAGATGCACGTTATGAACAAATGTTCAAAGACGGTCATATCCCGGGAGCAATAAGCATCCCTGCCGATAAGGTAAATGCCGAAAGCCTTGCCGAGCATACTGAAGATATGAATAGAAAACTGATCTTTTATTGTGCAGATACTACATGCCCTGCCAGCCGTATAGGTGCCGCAAAGGCAATCGGTGCAGGATACAAATATGTTTATGAATTTCCCGGCGGCATTGCCGAATGGAAAGAACATAAATACAGCATAACAAAAGCACAGTTAAAGAAATAATATGTCAGATAATAATCCGGACATAGAAGCTAAAAATTTGCATGATAACAGCGATTATCCGCTGCACCACCCTAATAAGGGTACGGTAAAACCATCAGCTGCAACTGAAAGCTTCATAAAAAAATGGTGGAAAAAAATCTTCGGTTAAGATCACTTCACAACAGTATCGCCCGTAGGGCTAATAAGGATGGTGATTTCTTCATCATCCTTTTTTACTATTACCAGCCTGCGCTGCCTGTCCAGATACAGGTTTTCTATCACCTGCATACGCTTTTCCTTACCGGTGACAGAGCTTCTTCCCATGAAGAATTTTTTATATACCGCAAGGCAACCGAATATCAGGCCAATTACAAATGCCAGCGAAAGTAAGGCGCGTACATATATTTCAGCTTCCATTATTCACCTTCAGTTTTTTTAATTGAATGGCTGGTAGCTTCATATGACTTGAGCGCCTTTTGTTTTGCATTAAGGTTCATCAGCTCAAAATTCACTTCTGCCTGCCTTGCTCTAAGATCCGTTTCAAAATTACGCAGGAAGTCTGCAAGTACCTGTAGCTTTTCCGCATAAACAGTTTTATCTGCAGACGGTACGCTTGAAAGATCTTCGCATATGCTACGCACCTGTTCCTGAAATGCATCCAGCGAAACCAGCCTTCCCTCTTTAAGCTCATGCGTTGAGTTCTTCAGGAAGTTAATAGCGTCATCAATTCTCTTTGCGGCTGATTCCATACTTAGTTTCTGCGTTCTTGCGATAGATATAAGACAATATTTCGGCTACCGTAGCATACGCCTCAAACGGAATCAATGAATCCACATCTATTTTAGATAAAACCTCGGCAAGGTCTGCGTCATGGTGTATTTCCACGCCATGCTCGCGCGCAACTGCAATTATTTGCTCAGCCATTTTATCGCGCCCTGTTGCAACAACTCGCGGCGCATCTTCATGCTCACGGTCATATTTTAGCGCAACTGCAATTTTTGGCTTATTATCATCCATACTGCCATATTAAACAGCAGAGGTTAAATTACTCTTTATTGCCTATATTATCGGAATGCTCCGCCATCAGCTGCGTGAACTCATCTGCACTTGCAGATTGTGCGGCCATATTTTCAGCCATGATCTTATCATAAAGCTCTTTTCTGAGAACGCTGGCACTTTTAGGGAAGTCAAAGCCGATTTTCACTGTTCTACCCCTAACCTCAAGAATTGTAAGGGTAATATCGTTGTTTATGATAATAGACTCGTCGATCTTACGTGATATAAAGAGCATTTTTTGCCTAGTATTAACCTATAAGTAACCATTAGTAGCTAGAATTGAGAAAATAGCAAAGAGCTTAGGCAAAAATGGATATTAGCAAGATAAAATTATTGAACCTGATGCAGAGTAACCTCAATTACCTTGGGTCACGTCAGTCTATAATCGCTCAAAATATCGCTAACGCAAATACACCGGGTTTTGAAGCAAAAGACCTTAAAAAACCTGACTTTGCAAGCATGATGAATACTGCAACTACAACAGGTGAACTTAGCCAGACCAACAGCAACCACATTTCTGGCATGAATGTTGCTAGTAAATATACAAAGGTGAATTCTCAAGGGTTTGAGATCACACCTTCGGGGAATAAAGTAGTTCTTGAAGATGAAGTAATGAAGCTCTCGCGCACAGGCTTGGAATATCAGGAAACAACAAGTATGTACCGCAAAATGATAGAGATGCTGAAGACCGCTATCGGGAACGTTTAATAGGGGAATTTTATGAATCTGGTAAACAACTTTGATATAGCTTCTTCAGGCCTTACCGCTCAGAGCGAACGCCTTAAAGTTATCTCGCAAAACATTGCCAACGCAGACTCTGTTGCAACAACGGCGGGCGGCAAACCATATCAGCGCAAAACAATTTCCTTCAAGAATATTCTTGACCGTCAGCTTGGCGTGGAAAAAGTTGAAGTTAACAAGATCAGCTCAGATAAATCTGACTTTGGCCGTAAGTTTGATCCAAGCAACCCTGTAGCGGATGCTGATGGTTACATACTTACTCCTAACGTGAACACAATGATAGAGATGACAGACATGCGCGAGGCCCGCAATTCATATCAGGCCAACCTTTCTGTTATTGAGGTTACCAAGTCAATGATCCAGCGTACGCTTGATCTGCTAAGGATATAAAATAAATTTTAGGGGTGGAAAATGAACATTAATACAATTGCTGGCAACAGCGCTTATAATTTTGCAAACAAACTTGCTACCGGATCTGGCTCCACAGGTTCAACTGGCGGCTTTTCTGAACTTGTCTCAAGCGGCATAAACAGCGCACTTAATAACGTAAAGGCCGGTGAACAGGTTTCTATGGATGCAATCGCGGGAAAGGCTACCCTTTCTGACGTTGTAACGGCAGTAAACTCTGCAGACGTTGCACTAAAAAGCGTGGTAGCAATACGTGATAAAGTAATAGGCGCTTATAACGATATCCTGAAAATGCCTATCTGATAAACTCAAAAATTTCTGAATTTTAGAAATCTGACCGGCGATGCGGAAAGAATTCTAAATCATGCCCGTCTCTCACCCCCCCCCCGAAGGCGGGCATTTTCCTTATTCTATAAAGTTTACGTGGCCCATCTTACGGCCAGGCCTTGCAGATTGTTTGCCGTATAAATGCAGCTTCGCATTTGGCTGCGTCAAATAACCTTGCGCATCATTTACTTCATCACCGATCAAATTCTTCATACGCGCTTTTGAATGCTGCTTTGCACTGCCAAGCGGCAAACCTGTAATAGCACGAACGAACTGCTCAAACTGGCTGGTTACGCAACTATCTATCGTGTGGTGACCGCTATTATGCGGGCGCGGCGCAAGCTCATTTACAAGAAAACCTTCCGCGGTCTCAAACATCTCAACCGCTAAAATTCCCACAAGCTTCAAACCTTCCGCAATTTTGATTGCAATATCTTTTGCCTGCTTTGCTTTTGCGGCATCCATTACCGCAGGCGCAATAGTTTCATCTAATATATGGTTCTTGTGTATATTCTCTACAGGCTCATAGCATGAGGTTTCACCCTTTTCATTGCGTGCAACAATAACAGAAACTTCACGCGTGAACTTTACAAAACCTTCAAGGATATATTCAACATTGCGGCTAAGCTCAACTTTCTGGTCTTTATTTTCCAGCTTCACCTGACCTTTGCCGTCATAGCCCATCTCAGTGGTTTTTAAAACCGATGGCGCGCCTATCTTCGCAATTGCAGCCGTCAGATCTTCCTGACTACGCACGGCCATATATGGCGCTGTTTTTACACCAAGGGAATTTATAAAATCTTTCTCACGCAGGCGGTTCTGGCAGGTTTTTATAACAAATGATGAAGGGAATACTTTCGTATGTTTCTCAAGTATCTCTAAAGTTTTGTACGGGATATTCTCAAATTCAAAACTTACTATATCAACTTCAGATGCAAAATCCTGCAACACTTCCGCATTTAAGTAATCGGCGTTAGTGGTTTTAAAACATATATGCTCGGTCGGGCTGTCATGTTCCGGCGTGTATACATGCACTTTATAACCCAGTTCAGCCGCTGCTATTGAGGTCATACGCCCAAGCTGGCCGCCACCTAAGATCCCGATGATTGCGTTTGGTTTTAACATTATTTTGCAGGAAATATTTTTACTGATTTTGTTTGCGCATCGCGGAATTTTTTAAGCGCCGCAGCAACTTTCTTATCTTCCAGCGCAATAATAGATGATGCAAGCAAACCTGCGTTCTTTGCACCTGCTTTACCAATTGCAAGCGTCCCAACAGGTATACCGCCCGGCATTTGCGCAATTGAAAGAAGGCTATCCATTCCTTTAAGCGCTTTGCTTTCCACAGGCACGCCAAGAACCGGCAATGTTGTAAGCGAAGCCACCATACCCGGCAAATGCGCAGCACCGCCTGCACCGGCAATAATAACTTTGATACCGCGCTTCTCCGCAGTTTTTGCAAATTCGAACATACGCTCAGGCGTACGGTGCGCTGAAACTATTTTAACTTCATGCGGGATTTTAAATTCTTTCAAAATAGCTTCTGCCTCAGACATTGTTTCATAATCTGATTGCGAACCCATTATTATCGCCACACTTGGTACAATATTTTTAACCATATAGTTTTTTTGCCCTTTCAGTAAAAGCGGTAACCATTTTGTGGCAGGCCGCTTCAAATAACCCGCCGATCAAAGCCTGCAGTAACTTGGATTTGAACTGGAATTTGATATAAAAATTAATTTTAGTGACCCCACCTATATTATTATCATCCAGCCTTGTAAACTTCCAATTATTTTCAAGCACTTCAAAAGGTCCATTTACATATTCAATATCAATCTCATTGTCACGTAAATGCACACGGGATGTATAAGTCTCGGTTATTCCCTTAAAACCCACTACAAGGTCTGCCAGTATGTCTTTTGTGTTCTTTTCACGCACACGGGCAGCACTGCACCATGGTATGAATTCAGGGTATTTTTCCACATCCGCAACTAAAGCATATAGCTGCTCGGGGCTGTAAGGGCTGATTATCTCTTCTGTATGGGTACGCATCTTATTGAATTATTGGCACTTTTTACGTTTAACCATTAATAAACGGCAATATAATACAATCACATAACAAAGTCATCATTAAAACTGGAAGATTTTTTATGCAGCAAACCGATGTAATTACAGCATCAATGAGCACTAGGCTTGGCGGCTTTGCTTATGTGAACCCATTCTTCAAGGAAGAAGAACCAAAAGTTTCCATTGATACACTTATTTGCCAGAGCGTACGCAAAACACCTATGCCGGCCGGTTTTATTACTTCTACCGGAAATGTTTATGCCTATGTGAACAGCGTTGCAACCATCCGCTTTACCATTGATAGCGGCGAAGGCTTTGCCGAGCTGCATGAACGCACTGTTTGCATTTTCATCAGCGCCGAAGATGCAGCAAAACATGATACAAATTCACTGAACGAATATAATATTGCCTATCGTATGCCGCTGGATAAGGATAACAAGTTCAAATATATCTCTGACCCTTCACAGCTTCCGCTTGGCGCAGACCTAAAACTTATCAGGCGTACTGAAAATGCGCTCGAAACTATTGATGCATCTTTCATACCTGAAAAAGATAAGATACCTGTTGAGAAATGGAGCAATGCCGATATCAGCGGGACGCACACTTACATAGGCCAGAAAGTTGCAAGCCTTGTCCCTACCCGTTCTGCAATTATACTTCGTATGAAAAACGCCGGTAAAAAATGCGGCAGGGAAGAAAGCTATTTCACGGACCTTGAAAAGATCCTCCGCAACTAATTTTTACTTATACAAGTAAGGTTAATGCAGCGAACTTTTGCAGGCTCAGCGCATTTATATTCGCATTGCCCGCATTGTTTTGTGTATGCTTCATATAATTTTTTATATCCCGCACCGTCAAAAAATCTTTTTGAAACCACAACATCACAGCTAAACGGGCAACCTATTCCCATATCGCCTGCGGTTGCACATTCAGAATCACTTTCACAATAATTCCTGTATGTAATTTCTTGTTCCAGAGCCGCTTTCGTTTCTTCGCATGAATAGCTTTCAAATATCTTTGCAGTATCATGCGTACTCA
>CAYVII010000071.1:0-7420 GCA_964451475.1 uncultured Rickettsiales bacterium | reverse complement strand
CTGCTTGTTCTCAATGGCATTGGCAATAATGCCCCTGTAACCCACGAACCTGCCCTCTTCCGTCTCGGAAAGCTGGCGGTAATATTCAATTGCTTCTGCTTTATTGCCGCCAAGGCTTGCGCTTTGCGCCTGCAAGAATTTTACCAGAGGTTGCTTTGGCAACAGCTTTGCCGCTTTATCACCATGTTTGCCTGCAGCATTATAATCACCTTCTGCAAGCGATGAAAAACCCAGCATGATCTCTTTATATCCCTTATCCTGCTTATCACGGTGAAGTTTGGCGGCAACACGGCTTGGCGAAGTGCGCACCCACCACAAAAAACGCAGCAGGGAATAAAAAAGTATAAGGAAGAAAAGAAAGCACACAGCAAGGAATGCAAAGCTTATTTTAATGTAATAGCCAAGGAATTCACCGCTCAGGTAAAAATCATAATCCTTCAGAACATAACCGGCACTTGCCGCGAAAGTTATGAAGATAAATATGGAAAGTATGCGTATCATAACCTACTCGCTAACAACCTGATTATTCCGGTTACCCTGGCTGGCTATTTTTGCCTTGGCAAAATCAACAATATATTCGGTTATCTCACGCACACTGCGCAGGTTATTTATTTTATCCAGAATATCTTTTGAGTCAGGGGCAAGAACCGCAAGTTCCTTTGATGCTTTTGCAAGGTCGTTATGTTCGATAGCGATCTCGGCACGTTTGATTATTGAGTTATAATCATTGCTGCTTACCTCACCCTCTATTTTTGAAACCACAATAAGCTTGCTAAGAGAGTTCTGCACATTGGCAACGAAAGAACCGTGGTTCCTGTTGCGCATTTTTTCCTGCAGCATCGCAAGCTCCGCCAACAGGCTTTCTTTTGTAGGAATGCCGTTATTTGAGGCTATCTCCAGTAGTTCCATTTTGCTTTGCAGCTCAGGATATTCAAGCCCCGTAACTCGGGTGAATGAAAGTTCTTTTTTGAAACGTTCCGGCGTGCTTACGCTATCACGCAAATCGCGTGCAGCAATATACAGGATAAATATTTTATTATCCTGCTGCTGAACAGCAGGTGCCGGCGCCGGTAATGATGAAAGCTCAGGCGAAAGTGCCGGATTTGGCACTTCATTTGCATCTGCCACAAGCGGAGGCAACAGTGAAACAACAACTTCAGGCGTTTCCAGCTCAAGCGCAATTTCTTCCTCAGGCTGAGCAACCGCAGGTTTTGCTACTTTATTTGCTAAAGGCGGGGTAACAGGATTTTTTGTAAAATACTTTTCTGCCTGCTGGTATGCCCAGAAACCGCCCGCCGCAAGGAAGGCCAGCACAAAAAGCACCAGTATGAATTTAAGGGAACTGCCGGATTTTTTTTCAGCAGTTTTAACTTCAGCTTTTGCTTCCTGATTTTCCATTCCTACATTTTGCGCTCAATCACAAAATCTGCAAGTAATTTTAAAATATTTGCACGGTCATCGAACGGCTCAAGATGTGTTTTAGCCTGACTGATCAGCATTCTTGCCTGTTGCTCCGCACGTTCAATGCCCATTGCAGAAACAAGAGTTGCCTTACCTGCCGATTTATCCTGACGTACAGGTTTGCCCGTATCTTCCGTACGGCCGCGTGCATCAAGAAGATCATCGGTAATCTGGAATGCAAGACCAAGCGCGTTTGCGTAGCCGCGCATTGCCATGCGTAGTTTTGGCGCCGCTTTACCAAGAATTGCGCCGGCCTCACACGAAACTGTAAATAGCGCGCCTGTTTTCATGCGCTGAAGGTGCATAATTTCATCGATGGAAAGTTTTGCGTGTTCCGCTTCCATATCCATCATCTGGCCGCCGACCATGCCTTGCGGGCCGGATGCCTTGGCCATTGCCTGAATTAGTTCAATACGAACCTGAGGGCTCGGGTGAGTTGTTTCATGAGATAAAATCTCGAACGCGAAAGTAAGAAGTCCGTCACCTGCAAGAATCGCTGCCGCTTCACCAAATTTTTTGTGGCATGCAGGCTGCCCACGGCGGATATCATCATTATCCATTGCCGGAAGGTCATCATGTATAAGTGAGTAAACGTGGATGAACTCTAGAGCCGCAGCAGTTTGCAGGGCAACTTCACGGCCTACGCCAAACAGGCCTGCAGATGCGCAAACAAGGAAAGGACGAAGTTTTTTAGACGGCGCAAGCGCAGAATAACGCATTGCCTCAAGCACTTTGCTTTCACCGCATTTTGCGCTCACTTCAGGCAACAGTAGATCCATTTTGCGCTGGAGATCCTGAGAAATATCGTCTAATGCAGGTTTAAGGCTATTGTGTTTGTTAGGCATATTGGGTTTCCTTCTGTGTAATGCTTCCGTCCGGGTTTTTAACTATCTGCTCAACTTTAAGTTTTGCCTGCGCAAGTTTAGCCTCGCAATGAATACGAAGTGCGTTGCCGCGCTCATAAAAGTTGATTGCGTTCTCAAGATCTATCTGACCTGACTCCAACTTACGGACAATATCTTCCAGTTCTTTAACTGCTTGTTCAAATGTAAGGTTGGCTATTTCTGTCATGGTGCAATGCACATACCAGAAATTTTAACAAAAAACAACGGTTGTTTGACTAACTAAGCAGCGAGTGTTAAAGAATTTCCATGAAGCGCGGTTTCACATTAGTTGAGCTTTCTATTGTATTAGTAATAATCGGGTTACTTATCGGCGGTATACTTGCCGCACAAAGTATGGTTGATAACGCTAAAATAAATTCCCAGATAACGCAGCTGCAGCAGATAGATGCTGCCATGCAGAATTTTTATACGGCATATAAAAGATTACCAGGTGACAGAGATGCGAGCGGCTTATGGCATAACCCCGGCGCAACTAACCAGCCTTCCCCGCCACGTATGTATGACGGTGAGATAACATATATATTTGAAGATATGTCTGTAATGCAGGGCTTCCCCGGTAATTATTCGAGCGCAAGCACAGGGATTATATTCGGGACCGGAAAAAAACACCCGTTCGCAGCTATTGGCCGCGGCGGAATATTTGGTATAATGAATGTACGTTTTGAACCTTTCTGGGCAATATATGCCGATAAAAACTGTGTTGACGCCGATAGCTGCTCTGTTGATGCATTTACTCCCGCACAGGCTTTAGCGCTTGATAGCAAGCTGGATGACGGCAACGGGTTTAGCGGCAATGTCGGTATTGCAAACGGGCGTGCGCCAAGCTCATGCGTCCTAGGCCAGTTCTTTTGCGGAAATACAAAAGCCGCAAACCCTGATGATTATGCAGTGTCTATGGACGGCTCAGGCAGTTGCGCTGACCAGACAAGCGGTGAATATTTAACCGCTATATCAACAACAACCTGTGGCCTGCAGTTTAAATCTAATGTAGTTAGAAATTAAAACCCGCCGTTCGGGAAACCGCCGCCCTTCATCATATTCATCATGCCGCCGCGCATTAGGGCTTTTTTATCCATCTTGCCCACTTTTTTCATCATGTCTGCCATATTGCGGTGTTGCTTTAGAATACGGTTTACCGCAGCAACATCAACACCTGCGCCGCCTGCTATGCGCTGTTTGCGGCTGCCGTTGATTATCTTCGGGTCTTTGCGTTCTTTTTTAGTCATTGATGAAATGATGGCACGCATTTGCTTCATTTGTTTTTGCGTATTGTCATCAGCCATTTTTTCTTCAATTGCATTTTTGAACTTGCCAAGGCCGGGGATCATGCCAAGCATGCTGCCTATGCCGCCCATCTTGTTCATCATGTCCATTTGTTTGGCAAGGTCGTCCATATCGAACTGCCCTTTTTTGATTTTGGCCTCAAGGCGTTTTGCCTCTTCTTCATCAATATTTTCCTTTGCTTTCTCAACAAGACTAACGATATCGCCTTTGTCTAAGATACGGCCTGCGATACGCTCAGGGTGGAATTCTTCAAACTCTTCCGGCCTTTCGCCCACACCCACGAATTTGATAGGAGCTTTGGCAACCGCCTTCATTGAAAGCGCTGCACCGCCGCGGCCATCGCCGTCTATACGCGTCAGGATAATACCTGTCACGCCAAGCTTTTCGTTGAATTCGCGCGCGATGTTAACTGCGTCCTGGCCTGTCAGGGAATCTGCGACAAGTAATACTTCATGCGGGTTGGAAAGCTTTTTAATATTGTGAGCTTCATCCATCAGCGCTTCATCAATATGGTTACGGCCTGCTGTATCTAATATCAGGACATCGTAATTTTCCTGCTTTGCACGTGTAAGAGCGCGTTTTGTAATTTCTTCAGGTTTCTGGCCTGCAATGATCTCCAGCGCATCAACACCGGTTTTATTGGCTAATATTGTTAGCTGTTCCTGCGCGGCGGGGCGGTAAATATCCAGCGAAGCAAGAAGTACTTTTTTGTTTTGCTTATTCTTTAAACGAAGGCCAAGTTTAGCCGCAGATGTTGTTTTACCGGAACCTTGCAGACCAACCATCATGATAACGGCAGGAGGAGTAACTGCTATGTTAAGCTCGGCATTTTCACTGCCAAGCATTTCAGTTAGGCTATCTTGCACCAGTTTGATAACCATTTGTACAGGGCTGATTGATTTAACAACTTCCGCGCCGATTATCTTTTCTTTGGTCTTTTCAATAAATTCGCGCGCCACCGGAAGTGCAACGTCGGCTTCTAGAAGAGCAACCCGCACTTCGCGCATTGCCTCATCAATATCAGCCTCTGACAGCATTCCTTTGCCGCGAAGTTTATCGAACGTTTTGCCTATTCTGTCTGAAAGTGTCTGGAACATTATTTCTCTTTTACTTCTGTTACTTTAAATCCCTGCTTCTGATACGTGTTCACGCAATCATTATCATTGTCTTTTTGCATATGGTAGCCGATAGCGCCGCCTACGAATGATCCGGTAGCAGAACCGCCGCAGGTTGCAACCTGCCCTGTCTTCGGGTGTTTAAGTGTTGTCATTGGAGTTGTGCATGCAGTTACGGCAACAAGTGCCGCCAGTACAAGAAATGATTTTTTCATATAAGCTCCCTATTTTGATGTGCTATTATATATCAATCCGTTAATTTACCAGCCAAAATTTGGGGCGGTAAAGGTTGGGCTTGCATCAATTTCATGCAGAACTTCCGCCAGCGGGCGTTTTTCTGCCTTTAAAATACCACCAAGAACCAGCAAACTATCTATACCTGCGTTATTTGCGCCTTTGATATCCGTCTCGGGGCCATCACCAATTGCAAGTATGCGTTTGCCGATATCTGAATAGCAAACAGGTGAGCTTAGTTCCGTTTGGCCTTTGTTAAATATGTTCGTGACATATTCATATACTTTAGCATGCGGCTTGCCGATGAACTCAACATTCCCGCCCTGCTCTTTATAGTAATTACCGATAACGCCTGCGCACAGCATTTTTGTGCCATCCTGACGCACAACAATAAGGTCAGGGTTAACGCAATACATTTTCAAACCTGCTGCCAGTACCTCTTTTATTTGCGGCATCTTTTCATCCAGCGTTGAATTATCTTCATCAAAGCCTGTGCATATTGCAATGTCAGCATCTGCGGCTTTTGCTACTTCTTCAAGTTTGCTTCCTTCCATAAGGTCACGGTCTTTTTGCGGGCCGATATAGAAATATTTTTTAGCAGCGGAAGCGTTTATTATCCGGAAACCAACCTCACCGCTGGAAAGCGCATCTATATAATAATCTTCGGTGATACCGAATTTGCCAAGTACGGCTTTGACCTTGCTTGAACGGCGCGGAGCGTTGGAAAGGAACACGCATTTTTTGCCGCGTTCTTTCAGCTCATCCATGGTTTGCTTTACTCCGGGATATAAATTCTGGCCGTCGTGGATCACGCCCCACAGATCTATTATATATGAATCGTAATGATCTATTATTTCAGAAAATTTAGATAATTCTTTCACCGGTCTCTTCCCTTCGACCCCGAAGGCTTGCTGCAATGCTTTGCTCGGTAAAGCTAAGCCTTGGCAGTGTAGCCGTAGGATATATTTTTGCTTTTGCTAAAGCCTCTTCTAAAGGAAGTTTTTCAATTTGCAATATGCCGCCAAGAACCAGAACACTATCTATGCCCATGCGGTTTGCGCCGTCTATGCCTGTTATCAGGCCGTCATCTATCATTACCACTTTTGATCTATCAATATTCTCACCAAACATCTGCAACGCCATTTTGTATATGGCGGCGTATGGTTTACCCACGGCAAAAACCTTGCCGCCCATACCCATGTAAATATCGGCCGCTGCGCCAGGGCAATAACGTGACTGGCCATCCTGCCTTTGAATAACGCGGTCAGGGTTTGGGCAAAGCATTGGCAGGCCAAGTGCCTTGGCCTTTTTTAATTCAGGAATCAACGTCTCTACCCTGTCACTATAATTTGCGGGACTGCTTACAAAAAGTAAATCCGCCTGTTCCATTTTTGTAACTTCTGTAAAGCCTGTGCCTTGCATTGCAGAGCGGCCGCCGTCGGCACCGATATAATAGAATTTCTTTTTATCAGGCGCAGCAAGACATTGCCTGTAGCAAACCTCACCTGAACTAAGAACGCCGGTATAATATTCAGGCTTTATGCCCAGATCATTAAGATGGCTTATAACAGAGACGTTCCTTTTCGGGGCATTTGAAAGAAAAACAATGTGCTTGCCCATAAGGTAAAGATTTTCAATGGCCTCTTTAGCACCTTCGTACAGCTTTTCGCCGTCATGCAGCACTCCCCACAGATCGATCAGAAAATAATCATATTTCTGAGCAATAGGTAAAAGAGTCCTGTATTCAACAGGATTATTGTTAATCAATCGGCTCATTAGTTAACAATAATAAAGATTTTTAAAGATTAGGCAAGGGTTTATTAACTGGCTAAACGAATATTTCTGGTGCCACGCGTATATTTTTCAAGGCTTTCCCAACTGCCAAGGTCATCCCAGTTAAAATTAGCCCTAACGACTTCCATTTTTTTGGTCTTTTCCATTATAGCCTTATCAAAAGGAAGTTTAGAGGAAAAATCAGGGTAATGTTTTGCAAATTCAGCACGCAGTGTTTTTGCCAATGCAACAAATATTCCGCTGTTCCACAGCGCACCTGCGCGGATAAGTTTTATTGCGACATCATAGTCGGGCTTTTCAATGAACTGGTTGCCGTGAAGATAGCCATAACCAGTACTTGCATATTCAGGCATTACGCCAAAAGTTGCTATTTTGTTTTTTTCAGCGATCGTAAATGCAGCTTCAGCATCATCATAAAAATTGCCGTTGATAAAATGGTCAGACGGCATGATAAGAAGTATTCCGCTTTTCACCTGTTCAAGTGCAAGCTTAACTGCATAGGCAGTATTACGCGGCTCTTCTTCAAAAATTAAATTATCCAAAAGGTCAACATGTACCTCTGAAAGTTGTGACTCCAGATGAGTTTCATGGATCATGTTACCTATAGTGATAACATCTTTAGCATCG
>CAYVII010000070.1:0-7512 GCA_964451475.1 uncultured Rickettsiales bacterium | reverse complement strand
AGATAAAGAAGGTAAAGTTGCATATTTTGGCGCGATTGATGATAAACCAACTGCAAAATCTTCTGATATCGCATCTGCAACCAACTATGTATCAGAAGCGCTTGCATCACTTAAAGCAGGTACAGCAATCAAAACCACTCAAACAAACTCATATGGCTGCGGCGTAAAATACGCACAGTAACAACCGGAGGAATTATGGCAAAGGAAGAATACGACGTTAAAAAATCAATAGAACTGCTAAACCATATCATGGAAGCGGAACTTGCGGGCGTTGTACGTTACACGCATTACTCACTGATGATATTCGGCTATAACCGTATCCCTATTGTTTCATGGATGCGCGAACAGGCGAACGAATCAATGCTACATGCGCAGGAGGCCGGTGAACTTATAACCCACCTTGGCGGCCACCCTTCTCTTGCCATCGGCTCCCTACTTGAATCACACAAGCATGACATTAAAGATATTTTGAAAGAGTCTTTGCAGCATGAAAAGTCAACGCTTGCCCTTTACTACCAGTTGCATGATCTTGTGGTCAATAAATCCATCCTGCTGGAAGAGTATGCCCGCAAGATGATATCACAGGAAGAGATGCATATATCAGATGTTGATAAAATGCTTCGTAATCCCGGTGATATTCATCCGTTCAAAAGCTAGTTAACTACTTATTCCAACGTTTTGCGGCGTCTGTTATGCGTGCACCGTAAAGCTCTGCACTTTTAACGTCTCCGCTTGGCGGAGTTACATCAGTGCCTTTATTTTCGGCCTGAGCCATTACACCTATATAGCTGCCTAAGCGGTTTATCTGGTCTTCACCGCGCTGGTGGTCTATGCTTGTGCTTTGCGCCCCTAATACACCCTGACTTACCCACACCATTCCGTGCTGCGCTGCAAGTATAACAAATTGCTGAAGCGTAGAAAGTTTATCACCGCTAAAGCTGCCTGATACAGTAAAGCCACCTGCAAGTTTATCTTTCCATTTCTGGGCAAACCACGGCCTTGATGTTGCATCCATGAACGTTTTGAACGGGCCTGAGGCAGAACCCATATATGTCGGCGCGCCGAATATTATTGCATCAGCGCTATCCAGCAACTGCCACCCATTGTCAGAAATTTCGCCATCCTGACCTACTTTTATTATTGCCGCGTCAGCGCCAGCCTCTTCCGCCCCACGCTGAACAGCATTGGCAATTACCTCGGTATGTCCGTACCCCGAATGGTAAACCACTGCTATTTTTGGACTTTCAGTCATTGTACTTCTCCCTGGTTATTATTATATATGATGTTATCTTTTTTAACTTTGTATATTGACTATATTTGGTTGATAAAAGTAACTAACTATGATATATATACCAAAATAGATAATGCTTGCAATAAGGCACTTTTTGGTAAGTAGTAACCAGACGGTAAGTATTGGGAGGAAATATGGCAAAAACAGCTAAAGAAAAAAAAGAAGCTAATGAGCAGTGCCCTATGGACAGGATCCTGCGCCTACTAATGGGGCCGTGGACAACGTATATTTTATGGCTACTGCGCACTAATAAAGAAATGCGCTTCGGGCAACTTAAAAAGCAAATGCCCGGTATTTCTGCTAAAATGCTAACCGAGCGCCTGCGTATGCTTGAAGAAGCGGGGGTAATTAACCGCGAGCATGAGGCTACTATCCCGCCGAAAGTTACCTATAGCTTCACCAAAAAAGGACAGGAGCTAAATAAAGTACTTGATGACCTTTGTGCACTTTCTAAAAAATGGGATAAAGAATAATCAGCCTTTAACAAGGTCTTTGTATTTAGGACTACGTTTAAGCCATGCAGCAGCGTAACCGCATACAGCCACAATATTATAACCGTTATCTTTTGCATGCTGTGCAACCTGCTGCATTAACCTGCCTGCCGAACCTGTTCCGCGAGCTTCTACCGGCGCTTCCACATGGTTTATTACCAGAGTTTTATTTTCAGTACGGTAATTGGCAAATGTGACAAGACCATTCTCTTCAATTTCAAAACGGTTTTTTTCTATATTATTTTTCATGTGAATATCTCTGTTCCATTTTCTGTTGCTCTTGCCCAGACAAGATATGGCTCTGTTGCGTTTACTATTATCTCAGATTTTTTATTCAGTGCAATAAAGCCCGCAGTGCCGTTTACGGATTTAAGCTCATCAATAGCCTTTTCTGATGCCAGATGCATTTCCATTCCATCAGAAACACGTGTTACAAAGGCAGCGGCAGCGGCGGTGCTTATAATATCCTCGCCAACACCCGTGCAGGAAATGCCACAAAAATTATTGGCATAATTACCTGCAACAGTCGGGCTGTCGCCTACCCTGCCCGGTATTTCCCAACCTTTGCCGCCGGTTGATGTTGCAGCGGCAATATTGCCCCTAGCATCAACCGCAACACAACCAACCGTACTCATAGGCTTAGTTTTTTGAGCCTTTTTTTCTTCAAACTCTTTTCTTCTTTCAACTGTTTCAGTACTGAACTCTTCAAACCCTGCATTTGCCACATATAAGTTTGCCTCAATACCTGCAAGAACACGGTCTTTCTCTTTCTGCAGCTTTGCCGCTACCTCAATAGGGTTTTTTATCTTTTCAATATTGATTACACCTGAAAATGTTTTTGTATTTCCATCCATAAGTGATGCCGACATCCTGATTATTCCGTCCGCTTGGATCACTGACCCTGTACCTGCATTCAACAACGGATCATCTTCCAGCATCCCGCATGTAAAAATGGCGGTTTCCTGCGCGCTATGCCCCTTCAGGTAAGTATAACCCGCAGCAATTATTTTCTGCATAGAAAGTTTATATGCGTCATATTCGCGCAGGAATGAGGTTTTGCTGTTAAGCCCGCCATGTATGACCAGTGCAACCATAAATCCGTTTAACATTTATCATGTAAATTTTCCATGCTTGACAACGTACGCGGCCTGCCCCATCAATATTATATGGATATTATTGAAAGATATTATGCGGCATTTAACCGCGCTGATTATGAGGGCATGCTCGGGTTATTATCTGAAGATGTACTCCATGAGCCAAGCCAGGGTAAACCGCGTGCGGGCAAGCAAAAATTCCGTGAGTTTTTGCAGCATATGGAAAATTGTTACAAAGAACAGGTAATTGACCCTATAGTATTTTATAACGGTAACCGTGCTGCAGCAGAATTTGCATTAACGGGCGAATATTTGCGTGATGATGAAGGCCTGCCCCCCGCTAAAGGCCAAAAATACCGCCTTAGAGTTGGCGCATTCTTTGAAATTAAAGACGGCAGGATCACCCGTGTTTCAAACCATTATAATTTACAGGACTGGACAGATCAGGTTAGCAAATAGATTTTAGTCTAAATACTTATAGAAAACTTATAACGCAGGTGAAATCCTGTAGAACAATACAGGGAGAGGATATGAAAACATTATATACTGCACATGCAACCACCGTAGCGGGCCGTGAGGGCCAATCTCAGACAGATGACGGCAAGCTTGCCGTAAAACTTTCACCCCCAGGCAGCAATGGCCCGGGCACTAACCCTGAACAGCTTTTTGCTGCGGGTTACAGCGCATGTTTTGGTAGCGCTGTAGCGGCAGTTGCAAAAAAGCAGAATGTTGCGGCAGGTGAGATAAAGGTTCAGGCAGATATATCATTAAATCAGGATGATAACGGCTTCTTCCTTGGAGCGACCCTTAATGTTACTATTGGAGGCGTTGATGATACAACGGCGCAACAAATAGTTGCAGGCGCCCACCAGATGTGCCCGTATTCAAAAGCAACCCGCGGTAATATCGAGGTTATCTTGAAAGCTAATGGACAGCAGATAGCACAAGCGGCGTAATTTTTATAAAAAATTTACGCGCTGTAACTTCTTACTAATAGTTTAAGAAGCCTGAAACAGGTACATTAGATAGAAAGAGGTAAAATATATGCGTAGCGGAAAAAGATCTAAAATAGTTATGTTTGGTATACTGATACTGGCGTTGCCTGTAATGGGTTATGCAATATCACGCGGTGTGATATATGCACTTCCAATGTATAATGACGCAGCAATTATTGTAGGCGGTATTATTACAGCCATGCTGTTGCTTGGCGCTCCATACCTGATGCTGAAAGCTTTATTTCACAACGCGCATCTTGACAGGGGTGAACGCGAGCTTGAGCTGAAAGAACTACCTAAAAACGCTCAACAGGGATTTATTGAAAAACCCGTCAACCCTGCAGGTGAGCCTCCTTTAACAGGCTCATTCTCAACACCCCGGAACTAGTTGTTATTTAGAAGAAACGAAAGTTTTGAAGCCGCCGTAAGCCATACGCTTGCAATCAAATGGCTCTGTGCTTTCAGACATCATATTTAAAATACGTTTGTCCTGCATTACTTTTGCATTCACCTTGTCGCGGTGTGCGCGTGACTTGAAAACTATATACGAGAATACTACAGTTTCACCTGCCTTAGTTCCCGCAAGTTTGGGAAAAGGCACTGTTTGATTTGTCTTCATATCATCACCCACGGCTTCAATATATTGTAGCGCGCCGTGTTCCATCCAGACTTTACAGGCTACAGATGCGATCTTTTTATATTTCGCCAGATTCTTTTTAGGCACAGGTATTACAAAGCCGTCAACATAAGTCATAATATCTCCATTCGGTTATGGAGTATTATGCTAGGCTTAACGGTATAAAAAAGCTATTAATGATTAGGCAACTAATGTTTGTGGTTAAGTATTTTTTCCACAATTGAGGTAGCGGGTGAAACGCTATCTATCACGCTGTCATGATGGTCATGCTGCTTATGTTTGCGCTCATGTTTATGCCAGACCTTTTCATGAAAAAAGAAAGCAATGGTCTGCACAAAAGGTTCAAGCAAGCCAATTGCCAGCGCCACTTTCCAGCTACCGCTAATTATATATGCCAGTGTTATTGCTATGCTCATATGCATGAATGCATAGCTTAGTGTTTTCAGTAACGTATTGCTTATTTTCATGTTCTTATTGTAGCATATTTTGCGGCGCAAAAAAAGAATGGCGAAAAAGATGTTTTATTTTGCAATATTTGATCCAGGTCAAAGCGTAAAAGGGTCACATATGCTGATATATCCTTATAACAAACAAAGGATAAGACATGACAGCAGAATTAAGCCTTGTGTTGGCAACAGCAGCCTTTTTTATAACTATGCTGACACTGGCAATGGCTTTGCCGTTCTATCATTACTCAAAATACGACTCTGAAAGGCACGCTTAAAGTTTGTCCTGAAGACTCTGGTGAGTTTTGCACTCGCCTTCTATTGAGCAATAACTGCAAACATTTTGCTGTATGGCTTCAGCACTGGTTATGCTTACCATATTACCTACAACCATAATTCCGCAGTCTTCAAGTTTAGGGAAAGTGCGTGACAATGTTTCCACCTGCATGCCAAGTCGTGATGCAATCAGCGTTTTGCTGTAAGGCAGCTTAAAATTTTTAGGGTCATAGCCGTAAAGCGCGCACAAACGCTGTAGAAAACATGCAACTATTTGCGTTGCCGACATTGCGGTTCGTTGTTCCGCCTCCAGCTCTGCCTGATGAGCACGACCGGAAATTGCTGAAAGCAGGTTAAGCGCAAGATCAGGATATTTGCGCGCACTTTCCTTTAGCCAGTTTAGCGGAAATTCCAGCAACTCGGTTGTATCAACAGCGGTGGCATTAAGCCTGTAATGGCGGCAACCGTCAAGTATCTCGTCTTCACAAATTGTCTGGCCGGATTTTAGAAGCTCAATGGTTTTTTCCTGACCTTCCGAGTTCACCCTAAAAAGCTGTATTGTGCCTTTCAGGATAATATAAAAATGCGCAACCGCAGTCCCCTGAATAAAGAGGGGTTCACCGCGTTTCAAAGATATTTTCCGCCCTTGGGCAATTAGCTCATCCTTTTGTTTTATATCTTTAAACAACAACATTTCTGCATTTATGTTCATCTTAATACCGCCATTACATGGATATTTTACTATATAGAAATAATTTATAATATATAAAAAGCAGCAACATATGCAAAAAGCACAATTTGATTATATTATAGTCCACGGTAACAAAGCCCATGAAGATGATATGGTAGGAATGATGCTGGCTGCATTTTGCACAGATGCAAAACTTATTATACGCCGCAAACCCATAAAAGACGAGATCAATAACCCGCGAATCATGATAATTGATACCGGCAGGCATTATGAACCTGATAAAGGCAATCTTGACCATCATCAGGATGGTAGCCTTGCCTGCGCGGCACATCTGGTAGTAAAGCATTTTTTTGGCGACGAAGGAATAAAAACATTTTCTGCAGTATTCCCCGGCTTTACGACTATGGATGATATTGACCGCACAGGACCGTTCAATACCGCAAAAAAACTTGGTATTGCACCCGATCGTGTTTTCGAACTTGAAGGCATTGCGGGAGCTGCACTTTTAGATGTAATTAGCCAGCAATCAACTATTTCAGGCCCATGGCTGGAGCTGATCAAAGAATGCGGCAAAGCCATAGTTACAAAAGCGGAAAGATATAAAACCGATATGGAAACAATGGAAAAGCTTAGGATTTCCCAGATACGCGGTATACGTTACTGCAATGTGGGCAGCGTTGATAATACCGCGATGTTTGATTATGCCAAAAAGCATAATATTGCGGTTATGATAACAATTGACCGCGACGACCCGACAAAGCTGCGCCTGCGTAACATGAACAACCATGACGGAGTAAACTTAAAGCAGCTTGCAGGATGTAATGATGTAGTAAGCATTACAAATTCAGGACATTTTGCAGTTATAAATGCTAATGCAAGCTTAATGCCTCTTATTAGCATGGCAGTTATTACAACCTCGCGTAGTCTTGAGCAACCAAGTAGTTAGCTATATAGCTTGCCCTATTCTTTCAGCGCAGATGATTTCTTAAGAGCTTCTATGAACTTTACATCACCGCCTTTTTCTACAGAAAGGAAAAGCCTGAGCCATGCGTCTTCTTTCCGGCCGGTCACCTGATAAACAGAGTCATCTACAAAATTACCCTGCTGGAGCAGCTCAACTTTAGTTACATCCGTGAGCGGAAGTTCATAGAATTCAAGTTCGCCGTTTTCATTTGTAAGGTAGGCAATCACTGCCATGTCTGTAAGTATATTGCCTTTTTCCGCAACCGAACTGATGCTATGTGAGTAGAAATAAACGACATTATCCTGTGGCAAAAGTATATTCTTTTCCATCAGCAACGCCCTGTCTGACTCCAGCATCTTTTTACCTTCAACTACTTCAGTGGAAGGCAGAACGCCTATCATAGTGCTCAGGCCAAGACCCAGCAGAAATACAAACAAAGCTATTACAGGAATAAAAACATAGTAAACCCATTTGCCGTTTGCCCTGTAATTCTGGCTCTCCGACTTTAGTATGCGGTGATAAACAAATGTTCCCTGTATTGCCCTTGCAAAGAAGTAAAGCATGATAAGCGGGATGATAATGTTACCAATCTGGCCGGTGCTTAACATCATAAAAACTTTGGCAAAC
>CAYVII010000069.1:0-7526 GCA_964451475.1 uncultured Rickettsiales bacterium | reverse complement strand
ACCCTAACATGATACGCCTGAATTTTTTTGATACCCTTACTCTGGCGGCGCAAAGTGATTCCGATATTACAATATGGCCTGAAAGTTCTGTCCCTTTCCAGATAGACCGTGAACCTGCGGTGCGTGAGAAAATAGGCTCGGTAACTCCTGAAGGGAAAATTACCGTAACAAGCTCAACCCGTATGCAGGGTAATTACGAGAAAATATGGAATTCACTTTATGTGATAGATTCAAATTCAAATGTTTTAGATACATATGATAAGCATCATTTGGTTCCGTTTGGCGAGTATGTACCTTTCCGTAATATATTGCCGATAGATAAAGTAACTCCGGGCATGATGGATTTTTCCGCAGGAAAAGAAGGAAAGACCATAACAGCGAACGGAATGAAATTTTTGCCGCTGATATGTTATGAGATAATTTTCCCGCATTACGCAAACGGTGATTATGACTTCATTGTGAATACAACAAATGATGCCTGGTTTGGCAATTCAACAGGCCCGCAGCAGCATTTGGCCATGGCGCAAATGCGTGCAATAGAGCAGGGCAGGCCTGTGTTAAGGGCGGCCAATACCGGCGTTTCAGCGGTAATAGATCCGTTTGGAAGGGTGCTGAAGAAATTACCTTATGGGAAACAAGGGGTAATAAAGGCTAAAATACCGCTAAAAGTTGAAACGATCTATAATCAGTTCGGTGACTTAATATTTCTTTTTTTGCTATTATCTGGTATAATATCAATACCCCTCAAAAGAAAACGCGGCGCATAGTGATTTAGGCGCTTGCACAATTAAAAATCTGGTTTAATTATTATATGGAATTATCCGATAAAGAGACGGAGTATTCCGAATAAAAAATTATGACAAACCCTGTAGATATTCACGTAGGCAAGAGGCTTAGACTTAAAAGAACTATTTTAGGAATGAGTCAGGAAGAGCTAGCTAAAAACCTTGGCATAACTTTCCAGCAAGTCCAAAAATACGAAAAAGGCGTAAACCGTATCGGCTCAAGCCGTCTTTTTGACATTGCGCAGGTTCTGGGCGTGCCGGTGAGCTTCTTTTTTGATGAATACGGCGACAGCAACCCGATATACGGTTTTGCGGAAGAGGCAGAAAAATTTGAACACGAAAAAGGCGAAGTTTCCAACCGTGAAATAATGAGCCTTGTGAAAGCGTATTGCCAGATAAAATCTGCCGATACCCGCAAAAAGGCGATGGACCTGATAAAGTCTCTTGCCGACAAAGCTTAAAAAATTCTAATTCTGATGACAGATGGTTAGCGACTGTCCTTGACCTTATGGGTGGGCTCTGGTATAGCAGCCTCAACAATTTAACTAGGCTCAAAGGTTTATATTATGCTTAAAAATTACCCTACCGATTTTCTTTTCACTTCCGAATCTGTTTCGGAAGGTCACCCTGATAAAATCTGCGACCAGATATCTGACGCGATCGTTGACGCATTCCTTGCAAAAGACCCGCAAAGCCGCCTTGGCTGCGAAGTTATGGTTACGCCTGATAACGTAATTATCGGTGGTGAGATCCGCTCTGAAGCGCAAATATCTAAAGAAGAAATGAGCGCTATTGCGCGTAACGTAATTAAAGATATCGGTTATGAACAGGAGCGTTTTAACTGGCGTTATGTGAACATCCATAACTACGTTATCACGCAGTCTCCCGACATTGCGATGGGCGTTGATTCAAAAGGTGATAAAGATGAAGGCGCGGGCGACCAGGGTATCATGTTCGGTTACGCATGTAATGAAACTCCTGACCTGATGCCTGCTCCTATTTATTATGCGCATAATATCCTGCGCGCTATTTCAGAAGCACGCCACAGCGGCCAGATAAAAGACCTTGGCCCTGATGCGAAATCTCAGGTTACCCTGCTTTACAAAAACGATGCTGAAGGTAACGGCGTTGCGGCAAAAGCTACTTCTGTAGTAGTTTCCCACCAGCATGGCCCTAAACTAAAACAGGCTGATGTAAAAGAAATCATCCGCCCGATAGTTACTAAAGTTCTTCCTGAAGGCTGGATGCCTGAAGAGAAAGAATTCTATGTTAACCCTACAGGCAACTTCGTCATTGGTGGCCCTGAAGGCGACTCTGGTCTTACAGGCCGTAAAATAATTGTAGATACTTACGGCGGTTCTGCCCCTCACGGCGGCGGCGCATTCAGCGGTAAAGACCCTACGAAAGTTGACCGTTCTGCAGCATACGCAGCGCGTTACATTGCGAAAAACATTGTAGCTTCAGGCGTTGCCGACCGCGTAACTATCCAGCTTGCATATGCAATCGGCGTTTCTAAGCCTCTTTCAGTTTACGTGAACACGCACGGCACTGGCCGCGCAGACGAGCTTAAAATTTCAAAAGCAGTAAGCGAAGTTATGGATCTTTCGCCTCGCGGTATCCGTACTAAACTGCAAATGAATAAGCCAATCTACCGCCGCACTGCTGCTTATGGCCATTTTGGCCGCAAGCCTGAAAATGACGGGGGTTTCAGCTGGGAAAAAACCGATCTGGCAGATGCTATCAAAAAAGCATGTGCATAAGCTACTGAAATAGTAGAGATTAATAACTTTGTTAAAAACCCTTTGCTTTTGCAAGGGGTTTTTTGCTATATAGCGCCTGAAAAATAACGAAAAGGTATTTATGGTTATGAATAAAAGTTGGGTGTTCAGGGTAGTTGAAGGTACGCGCGGCGGATGTGCGTCTACAAAATTTTCTATTGAAGATCTTCCGGCTGTTTCTGAGGGATTGGGATTGAATGATGATTACGCTCAAGGCAAATGGGCGGATAATGCAGGGGGAAGGAAATGTTTTGACCTGACGGCAAGGGGAACGGAAATTGAGCTTACTATTTCCCGTGCTTTGTATGACCGTGTTGTATCAAAACAAGGTTTTGGATTGGAGTAATGTGTTTTTACGAACACATTTTTTCATTTTACGATGAATGAAAAAATAAAAGAATAAAACAACTTTACTTTGGGCGTGTCTTTGTTAAAAAGCGCGCCCTTTCTAAATTAACTCTAATTTTTTTACTATTAATATGACTCCTCTTAAGTCTCTGGGAGGTACTAGAGATGACTTCACTTTTTGGCTTTGCCCAAATAACGATTTTTCCGCTTACATCAAAATCCCCGCTAATAAACTGGCTAAATTTTCTGAAAGACTGAAATTATATAAAGACGTTCCTGCTAATAAAAAGGGCGATGAGAATTATATAATCACGCGCCTGTATAAAGATAAGCGCGCGCAAAAACTCAATATATCCGACCCTGATGATAACGGGCTGGTTACGCTTACTTTGCGTGACGTGCATTTTGAAAACATAATTGACGCGGGCGGTAAGATAGAGCGTGAAGGTAAAAGAATTATCCATCAGGGAACGCCTGCGGAAGTAAGTAAAGTTGCAAATATTTTGCAGATAAACAGGTTTGGTGCCGATAGTAAGGTTGAAGACGAAGTTGTTTGCAACCAGCTTGAGGGCGTTAACTTTCTTACATGCAAAGACAGCCCCTTCCTTGCGCGTCTTACCAGTATGGCGATATATTTACCGGCGGCTGACGTAAACTTCCCGATGGTAGTACAAAAGCTGTCTGAAAAGCGCATTGCTTATGCAATGGATTATAACGGCCTGACAGTTAGTGGGCTGGAAGCTATTTCAGGCGTTGTGGCGTTAGGCGGCAAATTCACAGGTAGTGAAGAGCTTCTGCGCTTTGCGGGTAATATGTACCGTGCGGCGTAAGGGTTTTATTAGCTTTTTTTGGGCTTTTTTGGTTTTAATTTAGCCGTAATTTTGCTAACAAGCCCGCATGGAAAATGACCCTAATAAACCACTGCGCTCTTTCGGGCGTTTAAAATCACGCAGATTGCGCGGCAACCCGCAAAGGCTGATGGATGAGGTTTTGCCGAAAATTACCTTTAAGGAGCTGCCGCAGGGCAGGAAAATATGGCTGGAAATCGGGTTTGGCGGCGGTGAGCATCTGGCTCATCAGGCTAAAAGCAACCCCGATATTTTCCATGTAGGGTTTGAACCTTTTATAAACGGTACAGCAAAATTGCTGAAAGAAGTGGAAGCGCATAACCTGCTGAACGTGGCTGTGCATAACGGCGATGCCCGTGAGGTGATTGAAAAACTGCCCGCAGCTTCGGTTGATAAAGTGTTCATTTTATTCCCCGATCCATGGCCGAAGGCGCGCCACCATAAGCGCCGAATAATACAGAAAAACCTGCTGGATATGCTTGCAAAAGTTATGAGGCAGGGCGGTGTTGTGCGTGCCGCAACCGACCATGCGGGCTATGGCGAATGGATAGAGGAAGAGTTCGCAAAGCATGCATCGTTTAAGCCAATCCTGAAGACATATGAAGCGCCTGCCGACCATATTGTGACCAAGTACCAGAGGAAGGGGCTGGCCGGTAACAACCCTGTTTTCCTTGAGTTTGAAAAAACCGCCTGAGACCCGCTGAAAATGCTTGCAGAGCGCGGGAAAAAGACGTATTTTGCTAACCCTACTCAACCAATAGATTATAGAGAGAAAATGAGCTACAAAATTGCAGTTGTGGGTGCTACCGGAAACGTAGGCCGCGAGATCCTTAAAATATTATCAGACCGCAACTTCCCTGTGCGTGAAGTTGTGGCGCTTGCTTCAAGCCGCTCTAAAGGCAAAGAAGTTAGCTTTGGCGAAAAGACGCTAAAATGCCAGGACCTTGCAACTTATGACTTCCGTGGTACGGATATCGGCCTTTTCTCTCCGGGAAGCAAAGTTTCGGCCGAATATGCGCCTAAAGCTGCCAAAGCGGGCTGCATTGTTATTGATAACACTTCTTATTTCCGTACTGACCCTGAAATCCCTCTGGTAGTACCTGAAGTGAACCCGGGCGCTATTTCCGAGTATACAAAGAAATATATTATTGCGAATCCTAACTGCTCAACTATCCAGATGGTTTGCGCACTAAAACCTTTGCATGATTTCGCGAAGATCAAACGCGTTGTAGTTTCTACTTACCAATCTGTTTCAGGAGCAGGTAAAGATGCAATGGATGAGCTTTATGACCAGACTAAAGGCCTGTACATGAATGACAGCAAAGCGCCGCAAAAATTTACTAAGCGCATTGCCTTCAACGTAATCCCGCATATTGATGTGTTCACTGATAGCGGTGATACGAAAGAAGAATGGAAAATGGTGAACGAGACCAAGAAGATAATGGGTGAAAACATCCCCGTATCTGCAACTTGCGTGCGCGTTCCTGTTTTTGTGGGTCACTCTGAAAGCATCAATATTGAGTTTGAAAAACCAATCACTGCCGAGCAGGCTACAGAAATTCTTTCTAACGCTCCGGGCGTTGTAGTGAATGATACTCATGCAGACGGCGGTTATGTGACACCTGTTGAAATTGTGGGTGAAGATGCGGTCTACGTTTCACGTATCCGCAAAGACCCTACGGTTAAAAACGGCCTGAACCTGTGGTGCGTTTCTGATAACCTTCGTAAAGGCGCAGCGCTTAACGCGGTGCAGATTGCCGAAGTGCTTATCCGTGACTTCAACCTTATTGCCAGCGGCGAGAGCGTTGCTGCACACTAAGAGTTGCCGTTAACTTCCTGAATTGTAATCTGAAAGTCAAAGTGTAACATTTGGCTGCTATAATCTTTGCATGTTAATTGACGAACCACCGGGTGAGCATCATCCTGTAATTCCGCCTATGAGCGCGGACAGGGCTAAGCTTCTTGATGAAGTGGTTGAGCAAAAGCTGGCTGCCCTTGGTATTAGTGAAGATGAGATAGGGGTTATAAAAATCCCGACGGATAAGCTGATAATCTTCCTTAGGTTCAAGATGGCGGAGATTGAAACGCGGATGCGTAAATCTGCCAATATAGTAAATGACCTTACGGAGCTTGCCGCAGCATTTGCCTATAACGGCAGCGATAGATGGCGCGACAAGGTTTTGGCGGAAAGGGATAATATAGATAAGGCCGAACTTGCGGACATTGCCCATAAAATACCTGTGGTGCAGGCTATTTTTTTAAACTGCGTGATGGGTGTTGAGATAATAAGAAGAACAAGTTTTCAGGGTGATGTAACAATTGACGAGAAGGGAACATTTGACCAGCTGCGTGAGCAGGGTGATGAAGTGACGATAGATGTAGAAAAGCTGGATATGCGTATAATGAAGCGTTTATCGGTAATATTGCCCATGGATGAAGGGATGGCGAAAAGTAAACCTAGCACTGCTACCAAGGCTATTTCCTATACCTCGGAAGTAAGGCTGATAGTTGAAGCCGTGGGGGATTTTTACGGCAGGTTCATTAAAGAAGGTGAGTTTGAGGAAATAGTGCGTGCCGTAAAAAGAGGTGAGGCACTTGAGCTTAGTGTAAACGAAGGTCCTAAGTTAGATAATTTTGCAATAGATGCGTGGCTAGCTTCCCTTGATAACAAGGGTGGCGAAGTAGGGAAGTAAAAATAGATATTGGCGTTCTAGCCGGAAAAACTACTTAAGTTTTTCTTCTTTGAACTCAACGTGCTTTTTAGCAACCGGGTCATATTTTTTGAATGACAGCTTAGTTGTTTGCTTTTTAGGGTTACGCTTTTTCACGTAGAAAAAACCCGTGTCTGCAGTTGATGCAAGTTTAACCAGTACTGTATCTTTTTTAGCCATTGTAGTTGCCTGAATATTTAATTTGAAGGCTGCTTTATATGGATTGTTAGGGGTTTAGTCAAGGCTAAAGTGCTATGGAAAGGGCAAAAATTAGCCTTTTGTATTTATTAAGGAAAAAACTTAAGGATTACAGTTGTTACGAAGGGTTGTTTTGCAGATTGATAATTTAAGGTTTGCCGCTATTAGTTGAGGCGGTCACTTAAACAATAATGCATTTATGAAACTTTCAGAATATCTATTACCCCTACTTAAAGAAAACCCGCAGGAAGCGCAGGTTGTAAGCCACCGTTTAATGCTGCGCGCAGGTATGATCCGCCAGCTTAACTCGGGCATTTATAACTGGCTGCCGCTGGGCCTTAACGTGCTTAAGAAAGTTGAAAATATTGTGCGTGAGGAAATGGACAAGATAGCTAACGAGCTTCTTATGCCAACAATGCAGCCTGCCGAGCTTTGGCAGGAATCCGGCCGTTATGACGCTTACGGCAAAGAAATGCTGCGTATTGTTGACAGGCACGACCGCCCGATGCTTTTTGGCCCTACGGCTGAAGAAGTGGTAACGGATATTTTCCGCCAGTCATGCAAGTCTTATAAAGACCTGCCGAAAACGCTTTATAACATCCAGTGGAAATTCCGTGATGAAGTGCGCCCGCGCTTTGGCGTTATGCGCGGCCGTGAGTTTTTGATGAAAGACAGTTACAGCTTTGATATGGATGAAGAGGCGGCAAAAGTAACTTACTGGAAGCATCATGCGGCTTACCTGAAAATATTTGACCGTATGGGCATGAAGGCAATTCCGGTACGTGCAAATACAGGTCCGATCGGCGGTGATTTGAGCCATGAATTCCACATTGTGGCAAATACGGGTGAGTCTGCGCT
>CAYVII010000068.1:0-7581 GCA_964451475.1 uncultured Rickettsiales bacterium | reverse complement strand
AGAGATGAATTCAGTAATGAAGACCTGTCTGAGCTAATGCAGATAGAAGGTGAGAGCGTGAAGATTGTTGCTTACGCAGACAAAATGGGCTCTACGGAATATAACGACAAGCTTTCACAAAAACGTGCAACTGCGGTTAATGACTATCTTAACGCAAAAGGCTACCTGAAAACTACGGTTGCTGAAACTGCATGGCTTGGCGAAACTGTTCCTAAAACAGAATGCCCTGACAAAATGAAACGCGCTGAGAAAATTGCGTGCCTTCAGGAAGACCGCCGTGCCGAGATCGTTATCAACTACTACAATGTAGTTGAAGTTCCGGTTGAGACGCCAACTGTTCCGGCTGAAAGCAAACCGGCTGCTCCGGCAACTCCGGATGCGGTTGAGCCTAAATCAGGCGACGCGAAAGGCTCTGACGAGTCAGCTTCTGCCCCTGCGGCAACTGACGCTCCTGCGGCTAAAACTGCTGAAGCTCCTGCTACAGAAGCACCGGCAGCAACTACTGCACAGTAGTTAGCACAGCATAAAGAAAAAGGCCGCTATTTAGCGGCCTTTTTTATTGCGTTTTTTATTTAGGCTGCGGCCTGTTCGCCCAGAGTTATTTCAACTGCGAATTCGCCCTTAGTGCTTTCCAGCTTATCTGACGATGTAACTGATTTAAGGTCATACTCAATTGCGGCCAGATCAAATGCCGAAGCCACTTTTAGGGTGGTTACGGGGAATTTGATAGAAACACCTTTTTCTGATTTGAACTTGCGCACTTCTTCAAGGATACGCACGCTTTCATCGCCCAGTTGCTCTGCGGCTTCATCCTGAACCAGGTCAGCTTTTGGCCAGTTACCCCTTCTGTGAATTGATTCGCCGCCGAAGATGATTGTATTCAGCTCTTCAGTAATATGCGGCACGAAAGGAGCCCACAGGCGAAGAAGCCTGTCTACGCATATTTTAATGGTTGCAAGGGCAGATTGCTGTTCCTGTTCTGTGCATGTCTCTCCGTATGAGCGGGCTTTTGCTATTTCAAGGTAGTTATCGCAAAAATCTTTCCAGAAGAAATCTTCCACCGTCTGGCGGGCGCGTGAGTATTCAAACTCTTCAAACTCAGCCGTAGCGCGGGCTATGACCTTATTTAGCTTTGATAGAATCCATTTATCGGTAGCTTCGGTCACAGTTGCGTCGTCTTGCAATTTGCCAAGGTTTACGCTGGCGAATTTGCATACGTTCCATAATTTATTGATAAGTTTTTTGCCTACATCCAGAACTTTTTCTGAATAGGCAGTATCAGCACCTAAGCTTGAAGTTGATGTCCAGTAACGCACTACATCGGCAGATTTGCTTTCAACCATTGGCACCGGAGTTATTACGTTGCCTTTGGATTTTGACATTTTGCTTTTATCTTCAGCCAAGCACCAGCCGCTGATAACCACGTTCTTCCAAGGAATGGTATTTTCGTGCAGATGCGCTTTAGCGATAGTGTAATATGCCCATGTACGGATAATCTCGTGCGCTTGCGGGCGCATATCTGCGGGGAATAATTTTTTATGACGCTGTGCATTCACGGCAAATTCTGAAGTTATACCTTTAGAAGATAGCTGCGGGGAAACTGATGAAGTTGCCCATGTATCCATAACGTCGGCATCTGGCGTCAGGTCTTCATTTTCATAGCCGCGCGGTTTTTGAACAAGCGGGTTTATTGGCAGCTCATCTGGCTGTGCCACTACTATGCTACCATCTTTTTTGTACCATACGGGGAACGGTACGCCGAAATAGCGCTGGCGGGAGATGCACCAGTCCCATGAAAGAGATTCGTTCCACTGCTCTGCCCTGACCTTCATGTAATCAGGGAACCAGTTGCACTCGTTTATTTTTTCTTTCAGCTTATCTTTTTTATCAGTCAGTTTAACGAACCACTGTGCCGACGGGATAATTTCCAGCGGAGAGCCGCTGCGTTCCGCGCATTTTACGGCGTGGACGATCTTTTTCTTTTCGCGCGAAGTCAGGCCTTCGGCTTCAAGTTTTTCAATTATCTTTGCACGTGCGTCTTTAGCTTTAAGACCGTTCAGCTCATCGTTTGGCAGTTCAAGCTTGCCGTATTTATTCAGGATAACTTTTGTATCTAATTTGTGTTCCTGCCACCATTTGATATCGGTCTCATCACCGAAGGTACAGCACATAACAAAGCCTGTGCCTTTTTCTTTATCTACTTTTTCATCGGCCACGAACGGGACTTTTGCTCCGTAGATTGGCGTGATGGCGAACTTGCCTTTGAATTTTGCGAAGTCATCGGGGTGAACCATTACGGCTACGCAGGCTGCAAGCATTTCAGGGCGCGTAGTCATTATCTCAAACTTTTCGCCGCCTTCAATTTGGAAGTAGATGTAGTTTTCGAAGCTTTCCAGCTGCTTTTCTTCAACTTCTGCCTGAGCAATGGCTGTCTGGTCAACCGGATCCCAGTACATTGGCTGGAGTTTGCGGTAAACTTCACCTTTTTTGTAAAGGTCCAAGAATGAAAGCTGGGAAATTTTACGCGATTCGTCAGAGATAGTTTCGTATTTCTGATTCCAGTCAACTGATAGTGCTATTGATGTGAAAAGTGCTTCAAATTCTTTTTCAGCCTCTTGCACAACTTCGCCGCATATCTCAATGAATTTTTCACGGCCTACATCTTGCGGGCGGATTTTTTTTACCTTTTCAACAAGGCGTTCGGTAGGCAGGCCGTTATCATCAAAACCCATAGGGTAGAATACGTCTTTGCCGCTCATGCGCTGGTAGCGCGCAATGAAATCTGCCTGTGTATAGCTGAACACGTGCCCCATGTGCAAAACGCCCGAAACCGTTGGCGGCGGAGTATCTATCACGAATGTTTGCTCACGCGGCAAATCATCCTGCCAGTTATAAACGCCGCTTTCGCGCCATTTTTTCTGCCAGTTTTTTTCAGAAACAGTAAAATCGTATTTATCGGGGAAGTTTGACATAATGCAGGGTTTATGCAGCAAAAAGCGCCTTATTTCTATTTTTATTCAACTTTTTTGCCTGCCAACCGCTATTTCACAGCCATTGAATAATTCGGCGGCATATGATGCCTGCTCAAAAAAGCCGGTGGCAAAATAGGCGGGAACTGCGTCTGACATATATCTTCTAAGGAATTTGCCTTTGTCATAGGGTAGTAAATGGCCGGCTTCATTCATGGTAACGGCCTTTGGCAGCAGATGTTCAAAATTTGCCCTGTTATCTGCCCTTGCCGAACCCAGAAAGCCTGAATAAGTGCCGGTTACGAACATTTTATAACTTTCGTCATTAGACCCCGTCCTGAATGTAAGATCCAGCTGGTCATGGCGGACAACGGCAATAAATCTGGTTGGGCCTTCGCTTTCAAATTCCAGTTCAACGCAGTTCCTTTCAGTCTTTGACCTGATTTTAGCGCCCAGAGTGGTTACCGCCTCCGATATTACCACTTCCCTGCCATCATAAAGGTTATAAGACAGGCGGGTTATGGTGAAATCACGCTCATTTTCTCCTTTTATCTCCCTGCAGTTGCGGCTGCCCCATTCCAGCAGTCTTTGCAGCGGGGTAACCCCTTTTAAAACCCGCAAAACCTGCCCGTTTTCTTCATCCAAACCGTGTAGTTCATGTGGCTGGCCGTTATGAGTATATTTAATATGTACGCTGCCATGCTTTAAAACGTCAAAACCATTATCTTTATACACAGGAGCAAAAAATAATATGTTCGTCAGCTGCGTGTTTGACCTGTTAAAATCTGAAATATCCATATTTTCCCCGCGTGTAAGAGGTTTTACAGCAAATATTTAGAAACCTCAACTCTTAACGATTAAATAACTAATTTTTGTTAATCTGAATTTTATACGATAATTGTTGGTCACTTCGGGGGAAGTTCAGGATTTATGCAGCAATCTAATATGGGTTTCAATATACCTTGGTCAGTTCATGAAAATTACTGGCTTTGCATAGTCCTTCAAGAAGAAACCGAAGTAGTTCAGGTACTTAGAGAATTCAAACACACAGATTTGCGCGTGGCTCCGGTCAGCGAATATTGTTTCGCGGTTGCAGCCCCTAAATATTGGGTAGATGTATGGCAAAGGCTTTCAGTAGCACTTGCCAAACACCATATAGCCAACCCTAAGGTTGCTATTCTACCGCGCAAAGGCGGCGCTCCATCAGAGGAGGAGATCATGCTTTCTATTGAAAGTATTGATAAAATTGATGTGATCGCCGAAAACCTCTGGCTGGGTGATGCACTCCAGAACAACAAGCTGGAATGCTATTACCAACCAGTGGTTGACAGAACCGGCAGAGCATATGGTTATGAAAGCTTTGCAAGGATGATGCTTGACGATGGCGCTTTAATCAGCGGCAACAAGATCATGGAAGCAGCCCGCAAACTCAATATTGAGCACATGGTAGATAAATATCTGCACATGCTGGCAATTAAAACATATGCAGAAGCCGGACTAAACGGAAACCTGTTCATAAACTTCATGACGGGCTTTATACAGCTTCCGCAAAAATACCTCCAGAAACTGACCGAGGCAGCAAAAGCCCATAATATAAATCCTAAACGGATTGTACTGGATATACCAACCTCTTCCCTTACGGAAGATATGGACCAGCTTACAGCTATAGTGGAATACTGCTCTTCGATCGGTTGTTCGGTTGCGCTTGATGATTTGGATTCTGCGCAATCTTTATCCCGCTTCCTTAAAAAGGTATCACCTGATTTTGTGAAGCTGGACAGGCAGTTCAGCAAATTCCATTCCGACCCTGCGGTGTATGATGAGATGAAGGAGATCATCCGTATGTCGCACGAAAAGGGCGCAATGGTAATTGCTGAAGCCGTAGAAACCGAAGAGGCATTCAGCCTGCTGCAAAAAATGGATGTAGACCTGTATCAGGGCTATTATTTTGCAACGCCGGTATCGGTAAGCCAGCTTATGGCAAAAAGAACCGCTTAATCTAAGACTTACCCGGCTCAGCTTTGGCAATTGCCTTATAGTTGCCAACTTCCAGCTTTACCGCACTATCATATCTTTCGGTTATCTGCAGCTTCTCGGCATTAGATATCAGATCATCTTCCAGAGCTTTGTTAACGGCGTTCTCAAGGTTCTTTAGACCTTTAACCGTATTGAGCATGACATGGCGGTCATTACTTGAAATATCATGGTACACTCCCGGTTTTTTGGCGTCTATAACACCTAGTTTTTCCAGCACCTGACCAATTGCCCTGGCCTGATCATGGTCATTTTCCATACCGTCTTTTTTGCCTGCAGCCTCAAGTGCCGCTGCCAACTCAGATTTAGCCTCAGCGCTTACTTTTAGCTCTGTACGGGCATTATCGGCAGCATTAGTGAAGGCCGCCGCAAGTTTTGGCCTTTCAGCTTCAGGTTCCGCGCTTTTTTTGAATACTGCTTCGGCAGTTTCAATTGCGCTAATATCTTTGCTTCTGAAAGTATATGATCTTTGCGGATCAAGCGGCCGCCCATCAGTAGTCCTTACTTCAATTCCGCTTTCACGCGCAATAGCTTCAAGCGCAAGCCTTTCATCTCCCTCTTTGCCGTCTTTAAGCTCTGCCCTGCCCGCAATAGCATCTGCCTTTATATTAGCGTCTTTTGCCGTGGCCGAAGAAATTTGCGGAATAATATAATCAGCAGGTATAAAATTACCCATCCTTGCCTTAAGTTCATCGGCAGGAGTAAAAATTGCGCGCTTTACCTCAATTTTAACAGGATCTATAAGTTCTGAACCTGCAGCAGTTGGGGCAAGCGGCTTCAGGCTTGCATAAACCAGCGCCTCAGATGGCTGAGTTGTTTTTTCTACACGCGTAGCAAACGGCGGAACGGTTTTATTCTTAGGGGCATCATTGATATTAGCTATCTCCTGCAATAACTGAGGAGTCTGTTCGGCAGCTTCAGGTTTCCGCGTTGCCAGTTTTGGCTTTCTTACTTCCGCGGCAACCAGTTCCTGCGGGTCTATCTGCGCGGGAGTTCCGTTAATATCGGGCAGTAAATATCCTGCCAAAGAAAGATCAGGCAGAGCACCTTCGTTCCATTGCGGAAGAGGCAGATATTCCTTATCTGTTTTTTCTTCTGAATTACCTTTAGAATTTCTAGACATATCAGACCTTTTAATTAACGCGCCTTAATATATCTAGCTGCAAAATATTGCAACCTTATTACAATAACAGGAATTTCGCCGGTTCTTTATTATTTTAATTCAGCTATTTGTCTTATTTTTTCCTGTTATTTTTAGGCTTTACCGCAGTTGTTTTTGATTTTGCGGCAGGTGCCTGAACAGCAGGGGCAGAGCAATGGCCTTTCATGCGGTTGCAAAACAGCCTGTCTAAAGAGATTTTGCCGGAACCGCGGATAAGGATGAATGAAAGTATTATGAACCAGTAAACATGGTCAATGTTAGATATCTGTCCGAACTCAATTATCGCCGTAACCACCATTAATATAAACGCTGCCGCACGCCCGAAAAGACCTATACATAGCAGGAATGCCAGAGTGATCTCTGCAATCATTGTGAACCATGCAAATACTGCAGGGAAAGGAAGACCCAGGCCTTCACGGAATATCTCCACCTGCCTGCCGAAATCACCGTTCAGGTAATATGCGTACATTATCATACCAGACTTCCAGAATATATGAGCCATGAATACGCGTGCTATAAGCGTTATAAGCTCGGCATAATAACCAAGTGCACGTGCTACCGGACATTTGCTTGCATCTGATGCATTTGAAGGGCATGACATTTTCATAAGATATCCTCTTTTTTACCCTTAAGTGTGCCTTAGTTTGATTTTTAGGCAATAAAAAACCCTCCAGCATTGCTGCGGAGGGTCTTTTTTATAGGTTTGTATGACTTATTGAGACGGGCTAGCTTCCTTACCCGGAACCGGAGGCTTAACATTGCTTGCACCGGGTTTAACAACACCTTCATACGCGTTTGCAAGTTTAAGTTTCTCGGCATCAGTCAGAACACCGTCTTCAGAAGCCTGCTTGATAGCTTTATCAAGATTTGCAAGGCCTCGGTTTGAGGTGAACTCGATCTGTTTTTTACCTTCAGAAAGATCTTGGTATATACCTTTCTTAGAGGCGTCCAGAACACCAAGTCCTTCAAGCGCTTTACCAATTTCCATTGCCTGCGCGTGATCATTGCTAAGGTCTTTATCTTTTACCCTGGCAACTTCCAGTGCTGCGTTTAGTGCACCTGTTTGCTCAGCACCAAATTTACCTGCCACCGTAGCATTGCGCGCCGCATTGCCGATCGCACCTTTAAGCGCGTCTTTTGCTTCCTGAGAGTCAGGGGCTTTAGCAAGATCTTCTTCTGCTTTCTTGATAGCGCGCGAGTCTTTACCGGTTACCATGTAAGCTTTGCTTTCATCAAGCGGTTTACCGTCTTTATCAACAAGCTCAGACTCAAGACCGTGTTCTTTAGCAACTGCCGCAAGAGCACCGCGTTCATCACCGGTTTTGCCATCATTCAGCAGTACCCTGCCGTTTGCAGCTTCAGCCTTCACAAGTTTGCCCTGTGTCGCTTCAAGTTCTGCCTGAGTTTGAGAAAGTC
>CAYVII010000067.1:0-7762 GCA_964451475.1 uncultured Rickettsiales bacterium | reverse complement strand
CTTTCAGTTCTGAGTTCACCATCTACACTTGATATATTCACTTTCTGGCCTTGCTATATTGAAAAAGGCGGCGAAGCATTAATAGTTCGCGCTGATGGAAGGATTGAAACCGAAGAACATATCGGGAACGTAGTTGTTGCCCACCGCGCAGGCCACCCGATTTATCTGAAAGATATTGCAAGTATCGGCATAGGTAAGGAAATGCGCACTGGCTCAGCCTCAATAGAAGCCAATGAAGCCGTAATTGGCACTGCCATGATGCTTATAGGCGGTAACAGCCGAACAATCTCCGAAGCGGTTGATAATAAAATCGCTGAGGTCAGGAAATCACTTCCTGAAGGAGTGCAAATCCGCACCGTGCTTAACCGCACTGCGCTGGTTGACCGCACAATTACAACAGTAGAGCATAACCTTGCTATTGGCGCGTTACTTGTAATTGCAGTGCTATTCATGCTGCTTGGTAACTTTAGGGCGGCGCTTATTACTGCGCTGGTTATTCCACTTTCCATGCTGATGACGGCAACGGGGATGGTCAAAGCTGGTATCAGCGGCAACCTCATGAGCCTTGGCGCATTGGATTTTGGTTTGATAGTTGATGGAGCGGTTATCATTACCGAAAACTGCCTCCGCCGATTATCTGAAAAGCAGCACACGCTTGAACGCCAGCTAACGCTTAATGAACGCCTGCATGAAGTGATGCTGGCAAGCAAGGAGATGATACAGCCCACCGTATTTGGGCAGGTTATTATTATAATGGTTTATATACCGCTGCTTACATTCACAGGCATTGAAGGCAAAATGTTTGAGCCAATGGCGCTTACGGTAATATTTGCGCTGATAGCTGCCTTCATACTATCCCTAACTTTTGTGCCTGCCGCGATTGCGCTTTTTGTAAAAGGAAATATAGAAGAAAAAGAAAGCAGGGTAGTTGAAAAGGCAAAAAGCTGGTATGCGCCAACCTTACAGAAATGCCTTGATAAACCGCGTGGCATATTACTGGCAGCCTTTGGCGGGTTTGGTTTTGCCCTGCTACTATTTATGACAATGGGGCAGGAGTTTATCCCCACATTGGATGAAAAAGATATTGCCATGCACGCTATGCGTATTCCTTCCACCTCACTTGACCAATCACAGGCATTGCAGTTGGAGATAGAAAAAACAGTCAGCAAGCTGCCCGAAGTTGCATATGTATTTTCCAAAGTTGGCACGGCGGAAATGGCGGCAGATACCATGCCACCTAATGTTGCAGACACATTTATTATTCTGAAAGATAATCTTAAAATCTCAAAAGCTGAGCTTGTTAAGAAGATTGAAAACGAAGTAGCAAAAGTTCCCGGCAATAATTATGAGTTCACGCAGCCGATACAAATGCGTTTCAATGAGCTTATCTCAGGCGTGCGCAGTGATGTGGCAATAAAAGTTTATGGCGATGATTTTAGCAAGCTGACGCAAACCGCAAATAATATTGCCGCGCAGCTTAGAACAATTGATGGCGCTGCCGATGTTAAAGTGGAACAAACATCTGGCCTCCCGATGCTGGAAATCAAACTGGATAAGCCTGCAATAGCCCGCTTCGGGTTAAATATTAGTGAGGTGCTTGATGTTATATCCATAGCAGTTGGCGGGCGTGATGCAGGGTTGGTTTTCCAGGGTGACAGGCGTTTTAATATTATGGTGCGCCTGCCAGAAAACACTAGGCAGGATGTAAGGGCAATTGAAAATCTTCCGATACTGCTTTCAGGTGAAGATACAAACCTGTCTGACCGCACAGTCGCAGGCCAGCCGCATAAACGCCCAAGCTACATTCCATTAGGGCAGGTTGCAGACATAAAGATAGTTGATGGCCTGAACCAGATAAGCCGTGAAAATGGCAAACGCCGCATAGTTGTACAGGCTAACGTGCGAGGACGTGATATTGGTTCATTCCTAGCAGATGCGCAAAATGCAGTTGATGATAAGGTAAAACTACCAGCAGGCTATTGGCTGGAGTGGGGTGGTCAGTTCAAAAACCTTGAAGAGGCAAAAGAGCGGCTTGCCATAGTTATTCCAGCCTGTTTTTTTGCAATATTTCTTCTTCTCTTCACTGCGTTAGGTTCAACCCGTCAGGCATTATTAGTATTCAGCGGCGTTCCATTGGCGCTTACAGGCGGCATATTGCTTTTATGGCTACGCGGTATGCCGTTTTCAATATCAGCCGCTGTGGGCTTCATTGCGCTTTCTGGCGTTGCGGTTCTAAATGGCCTCGTCATGATAACCCGAATTAATCAGCTTGTGCGTGAGGGTATGGAAGAGGCGCAGGCAGTTTATGAAGGTGCTATCTCACGCCTAAGGCCAGTGCTTATGACGGCGTTAGTTGCCTCGCTAGGCTTCATCCCTATGGCAATTGCAACTGGTGCTGGCGCAGAAGTCCAAAAGCCATTGGCAACAGTTGTCATTGGTGGATTGATAACTGCAACAATTCTAACATTGTTGGTTCTGCCCACACTGTATAAGCGTTTTAATTTAGCAAAAGAGGTAACTAGTTAATGATGCCCAGGGTAGCTGAAAATTAGCTAGTTAAGGTACAGGAACGCTTGAACGGCAAAAGCAAAACTCTTTCAAGGAAAGATATTAATACTGAATTTCCACTTAGGGGTTATATCAAGTGCGCTTGTTGCGATCGGCCGTTGACCGCAAGTTTTAGCAAAGGCAGAAAAGGAACGCATCCATATTACAGATGTAAGAACAGCCCAAAGATATGCCGATTGGGAGGCAAAAGCGTAAAGCGTGAAAAGATCGAAGCCGAATTTGCTGAATTAATAAAGTCACTCACGCCGAATGTTGGTGTTTTGAAATTGGCAAAGCTTTTGCTTGCGGAAACGCATCAGCAAAGGGCAAAGAATTTTGAAGCCGATTTAAATGGCTTCAAGGTGCAAGTTCTGGATTTGGAAGAGCAAAGGAAGGCGGCAGTTAAAAAGATGCTGGAAACCAAAAATAAGCAGCTTGAAGCGGTACTTGAGCAAGAAGTGGTAGAAGCCGACAATCAAATTAAAACTGTCAAAGCAAAGATTGAAGCGGCCGGCAGCTTGGGGGATACATTTGGAACCGCTCTTGAAACCATGACTGCTTTTGTTGAAAACCCTTACAAGCTTTGGGCAAGCGGTGATTTTGAAAAACAACGCGGCGTTTTAAAGCTAATTTTCGCTGACAAGCTATCTTATGACCGCGAAACGGGATTTGGAACCGTTCCAAAACGGCTGTCTTTCAGGCTTTTGGAGTCAAATGACAACCAAGAAGCCCGGATGGTGCACCCGGCGGGATTTGAACCCACAACCTTTGCCGTCGGAGGGCAACGCTCTATCCAGTTGAGCTACGGGTGCCTGTCTCTTGCGTTATAAACCAATAACCTGGCAAAACAAAATACTAAACTTGGCCGTTTACAAAAATAGCCGAACTTGACATTAGGATTATATCCTGTGACCTTACCTGACATGCCACGCAAAAGAATAGCTTATTTTAATTATAAGGGTGAGGTTGTACACTTAAAAGCGCTGTTAAAGGCAGGCTATGACATTTCCAGTCTGTATTACGCAGATGAGCTTGAATTCATAAATACCACAGATCCTTTTGCAACTTTGCTTGATAGTGCGGTAGTTGGCTCGGTTGAGGAATGTGATATAGTAGTTATAGCCGGCACTTTCCCGGCAATTAGTAAGCTTGCCCAATATTTAAACAGGCCGGTAAGCGATGTAAACCTGCTACCTGACTCACCACGCGGCGATGATGAAGTTAACCGGCTACTTAAAGATATGGACGGGCGCCTTAACAGAAAAGGCACATATTTAAGCCGCTATGACGCACTGGAGGAAATCATCAGGCTTATGCATCTGGATGATAACAGGGGCATAATCAGCTTCACCAAAGATTATTTATATTATGAGCCATTCCATCATGAAGCAATTTACCATCAGGGGCTTTCAAAGGTTTTTTGCGGAGAGATAGCACAGGGAATAAGGCTGCTTCATCATCGCAGCCACCTGCCTAAATATTATCCGAAAAATTCTTTTGCCGAAGAAACAAAAGTCTGGAACGGCATTCCCACAGATGAAATGGTCCTTATATGGTCAACGCCCGGGCCGGGGCTGGGTTCAGAGTTTCTGAATTACTCGTTCCTTGCGGAAACAGCAAAAAGACAAAAGAAACTTGTTGTTACATGTGATGGCCGTATCGTTGATACATTCCGCCGTAACTTTCCGGAAGTATTATTCTTTGCGCATGATTCAATACCTGAAGATATAAAGGCACAAATTAAGTATCATGCCTATGCGGTATCTTTAGCACGTTATTATTTTATATTTACGGGAGAAACAAAGTTCCCGAATGTTTTCCCATATTTAAAGCCGGATGAAAATATCAGGCAAAAGTTTGTGGCCAAGTACAGTAATTTAAAAAAGACAAAAATCGGCATTAGTTGGTATACGCCAAATCCAAAAACAACTGCAAAGAAAACTTTGCCTGATGAGGCAGTACTGGAGCTGGCAAAACTTAAGGATACCAGCCTACTCTCATTGCAGCATAAAGGTGAAACGCTTGGGCTGTGGCAAAATGAGGCAATTATTTTTGACAGCGACTTTACCCCGATTGATGATGTTGAAAGCCTTATTCATCAGATATCGGCCATGGATTATGTTATTACCATTGATAATTCGGTAGCTTATATTGCGCGTGCGCTGGGTGTAAAAACATATTTGCCGACATTACAACCCCCCCACTGGCCATGGCTTATCAGCCAGTACGAACAGGGTTACAAAGATTCAGTTGAGGTAATAAGAAAATCAGAAGATGAAAGCTGTCAGGATATGACACGCAAACTTGTTGAAAGGCTCAATGCAACTAGTTTAGATCCTGGAGATTTTTCCTAAATATTCTTCCACCAGTTCAAAATTGCGGCTGAAATCTTCAGTCTCTTCCTTGGCAAAAACCAGTTTATTATCCGGCCTTAATTTTACGTCTTTGCTGTTTGCCTGCACAAAAAGCATAAGCCTTTGAGGGTCAATATTTGCCGAACCGTGGAACTGCATAACAATTGCTTTTGGCCCAACATCAATCTTTTCAACGCCGGTCTGGCGACATAGAATTTTCAGCTTAATAACATCCAGTAGGTTACGCACCTCTTCAGGCGGGCGACCAAAGCGGTCTGTTACTTCAATTGAGAAGGCAGAAAGATCCTCTTCCGTTTCCATCCCCGCCGCGCGTTTGTATAGCGAAAGACGAAGGTCAAGGTCTGCCACGTAACTATCCGGTATGAGTACAGAAGTACCTATATTGATTGATGGCGAATAACTTTCAGTCTTTTGTACCGCACCTTCGGCGCGGGCGCGCAATATAGCTTCCTGCAGCATTTTCTGGTAAAGCTCAACGCCAACTTCACGCACATGGCCGCTTTGTTCATCACCCAGCAAATTGCCGAATCCGCGTATATCCATATCATGCGATGCAACTGCAAAGCCTGCGCCAAGGCTATCCAAACCTTGAATCACCTCCAGGCGTTTGCCTGCGTTATCTGTCATGAATTTGCGCGGCTCGGTAGTAAAATACGCGTAAGCGCGGGTTTTGCTGCGCCCTACGCGGCCACGCAGCTGGTAAAGCTGTGAAAGGCCAAACATATCGGCACGATGGATTATCATGGTGTTGGCGGTTGGGATATCGAGGCCGCTTTCAACTATTGCGGTTGATAAGAGCACATCGAACGCGCCGTCATAGAACTGGTTCATTATTTTATCCAGCTCGGCAGGCGTGGTTTTGCCGTGGGCAACCTTGAACTTTGCTTCCGGCACTAGCTTATGCAGTTTAGTGTAAAGCATTTCCAGGTCTGCAATTCTTGGTGCAACATAGTAAGTGCGGCCACCGCGGTTGTGTTCTCGTAAGATAGCCTCGCGGATGACAAGATCATCGAACGGCATAACGAAGGTGCGGACTGCAAGCCTATCAACCGGAGGGGTGGCGATGATTGAAAGGTCACGCACGCCGGACATTGCCATTTGAAGTGAGCGCGGAATTGGCGTTGCCGATAATGTCAGCACGTGAACTTCGGCGCGTAAGTTCTTCAGCTTTTCTTTTTGCGCCACGCCGAAATGCTGTTCCTCATCAACCACTACAAGGCCAAGATCTTTGAATTTTATGCTATCGGCCAGAAGCGCGTGCGTGCCCACAACTATATCAACGCTGCCATCTTCAATGCCTGCTCGCACTTTATTTGCTTCAGCGTTACTTACCATGCGGGAAAGCTGCGCGACCTTTAACGGGAATCCCTTAAAGCGCTCAGAGAATGTTTTGAAATGCTGGCGCACAAGTAATGTGGTTGGCCCTACCACCGCAACCTGTTTACCGCTTGAGGCTGCCATGAATGCAGCACGCAAAGCAACTTCGGTTTTGCCAAAGCCGACATCGCCGCATATAAGCCTGTCCATTGGTTTGCCTGATGCAAGGTCTGCGAATACTTCTTCTATGCTGCGTAGCTGGTCATCAGTTTCCGAGTATGGGAATCTTGCCACGAATTCATCATACATTCCTGTATCGGGCATAAATTTGGGGGCGGTTTTAAGGGCGCGTTCGGCTGCGATTTTTAATAATTTATCGGCTGCAAGTTTGATGCGTTCTTTCAGGCGGGCTTTACGCTCCTGCCATTGCACGCCGCCAAGCTTATCCAGCTTCGCGGTTTCGGCGTCGCCGCCGTAACGTGATATTGCATCAAAGTTTTCTACGGGAACAAATAGCCTGTCGCCGCCGTCATAAAGCAGCTTTGCCATATCATGCTGTTTGCCGTGAACCTCTAAAGTTTCCAGCCCTGCGAAGCGGCCTATGCCGTGGCTTTCGTGCACGACCAGTTCATCCATTTCAATAGATGCGGCTTCTGCCAGAAAATTTTCTGCCTTACGTTTTTTCTTTTGCGTGCGGATGTAGCGGTCGCCGAAAATATCCTGCTCGGAAACCACAATAAAATCTTTGCCTTCAAAACCTTCTTCTATAGGCGCTACAAACAGGCCGATGTTTTTACCGTCAGTTTTGCCCCAGCTTTCAATTTGCTTTGCGGGCATATCATGCTTTTTCAGCAGATTCTTTATATGTTCAAGACTTCCTTGCGTGAAGGCGGATATGAAAACTTTCTTTGGCAGGTTGTTTAGCTTTTCCAGATTCTCAGCGCCGCCGATACCGTATTGCTTGATGCTTTTAAATGCAGATTCTTCGGTTGCAGCAAATGGGGTTACTGTGGTTGCGTTGAAATTCGGTGAAAGATCATAGAACATATCCGGCGACAGCGGTTTATAATCTGTGCCTTTGCGCGCGTCGTAGTAATCATGTATAAGCTCTATGCGCTCTTCAAAGTTCTGTGCGGCAAGGTGGCTTTGGGTTATGAGGGCATTTGGCAGATAATCAAGCAGCTTTGCCAGCTCAGCGTAGAATAACGGCAGCCAGTTTTCCTGACCCGGATATTTATTGCCTGCGGAAACTGATTCATAAAGCAAGTCTTCTTTTACCACGGCGCCAAAAATCTTGCGGTAGTTGCTGCGGAAGCGCTCAACCGATTCAGAATCAAAGATTATCTCGCTAGCGGGAAGAAGCTGCAGGCGCGGCATTTCACCGGCTGAAACCTGGGTCAGCACATCAAATTCTTTTATCGACTCAACTTCATCGCCAAAGAAATCAATGCGTATGCCGTCTATCGCGCCGCTTGGAAGAAGATCAATTATGCTACCGCGAACAGCATATTCACCGTTCTCCA
>CAYVII010000066.1:0-7858 GCA_964451475.1 uncultured Rickettsiales bacterium | reverse complement strand
CGCGATAAATATTCCGACGGTGAGATTTCTCTGGTTGTTGATGATAAGATCCTGGCCGATGTAAGAGCAGGCAAACCTACTGAAAGTAAAGTTGCTGAAAGCAGGGGCGCTAAAAAAATCACCGATGAGGAATTGCAGAAAATAGCTGAGAAAGCCTTCCCGCAGAAAGAGGGTTTGTATGTTGATAAAGGGAATATTTACAGCAAAGATAGCAAGGGTCTTGCAATTGCCAGTCCGACCAGTGAAGGCAACAAGTTATTTATACGGGCAGAATTCCGCAATGAGCTTAGCGGCGGCAAGGAAACTATTGAGATAGATAAATTCCGTGAAGAGAGGGTTGCAGGTAAAGCAAAACCGCAGGAAATGGAAAAGGGTAAAAAACTTTCCGCGCTGGATCAGGCAATCGGGCAATTGCAAAGCGCAGGTCTGGCAATGACCGAAAGTGCAAATAAACCAATGATGTCTGCTAAATCTCCGTCATCGGGGCAGGGCATTTCACCCGTTTAAGAAATCCTTATAAATTTAAGGTAAATCCTTATTGCAAAAAATACTTCCTGTGCCAGAATAAAGGCATGGAATACGATAAAAATAATATATTCGCGCAAATAATTACCAAGAAAATACCCTCTAAAAAAGTTTATGAGGATGATGATGTTTATGCTTTCCACGATATTGCGGCGGCAGCGCCGGTGCATGTTCTGGTAGTGCCAAAGGGCGAGTATATCTCGTTCGATGATTTTGTAGCGAAGGCAAATCTTGATATTGTTGCGAAGTTCTTTATCAAAGTTCAGAAAATAGCGGAAGAGCTTGGGCTTAAAGAGAACGGCTACCGTATTATTACAAATCATGGCATTCATGCATCTCAAACCGTTCCGCACTTCCATATTCATATTCTGGGTGGACGCGCGCTTGGGCCTTTGCTTCACGGTGATGCTCACAATAGATAATATCTTTTATAAGATAAATATTCAGTTCAATGGTTGCAGCATGAAGAAAGGTTTTACACTAGTTGAATTATCAATTGTTTTAGTAATTATTGGATTGCTTATTGGTGGCATACTTGCAGGGCAAAGTTTAGTTACTACTGCAAAAGTTTCTGATCAGGTAAGGCAAATACAGCAAGTGGGTATTGCAATAACAACTTTTAAAGAGCGCTATAAGGCATTGCCGGGTGATGCTAGTTTTTTTGGCGGCAATAATAATGGCGCCATAACTAATTCAGTCGGCGCGGTTGATTCTTATAATGGTGAAATGGGCGGGGTTTGGTCACAGCTTTTCCCCGGGAAGTATCCTGATGTTACTACGGGTGATGTTTTAAAGCCCGGTACTAATGTGCCTACAGCCAAGTCTGGCAAAAAAGGTGCTATATTAATGATAGCTGCAAAAGCCCAGCCCGGAACATATAATTTAGATACAACTGATATAGAAAATTTTATCGGCATTGTAATTCACTATAGTGACCGTATGAGTGCAACCGTAGCTAACGGAAGAACTATGGAAGCATCAATGCTATTGGCAATTGATAAAAAGATAGATGATGGCGCTGCTAATGCGGGGAACGTAATCGCAGGCTCTGTTGGTGCGGTACACCCAGATAATGGTGGTATTGGTGCTATGGAATTAACTGAATATACAGATTGTAGCAGCGGGGCAAATTACGTGGTTACTGCCAGTAGTTATGAATGCACGCCGCTATTTAAAATAAATAAAGACTATTAGTTTGCTCTTAAACCGGAATTTTTAAACCGGGAGGCGTTTGCTGGATTTTGTTGCGGGGATAAGTATGCGCTCAGCTTTATAAAGCTGTTTCAGTTCAGTAATACTAATTCCAAGTTTTTTGCGTATCACGCTTAGTTTTTCATCTAAAAAATGCTCGAACGGGAAGTCATAAACTTCTTCTGCTTTGCAAACTTTTCCGTAGCGCATGCCGATTTCAAACGCTATCAAATGCTCTTTGCTGAATTTGTAAGGTTTAGGGTAAAGGTAGCGTGATATTTTTTTAAAAAGAGCTTCCGTGAAGCTACCAATATATTTTGATGTCCCCATAGTAAAGCCAATCACGAAGGCTTCATCCTGCGCAAGCAGGCCGCGGCCAAGTATTGCGTGAATGCAGTCATGACGTTCAAGGTTTACCGCGCCGGGAAGTGCAATAGGGCTTGCGGGGTTTTCAAACAGCTTAACTATTGCGCTGATATCCGTTTGTTCATTTGCGGGCATGGTTTTAATTACAGCACGCAAAGTCTTGTTACCGTTATCAAGGCCGGGGTTCCAGTCCATCCACCCTGGAGGGGCGTTCTTTTTGGTCTTTTCTTTGGTCATGGTCAAATATTACCATGTTAAAACTTAACAACAAATTTATGTGCTGCAGTTTTTCTCTTTGACCGCAATTTCTATTTTCGGTGTGGCGGTATCAGATTTGCCTTTTTTAAGTACATCGCGTGAGCGGGCGGCAATTTCCTCGTATTTGTCCCTTATCTCATCCAGTTCATCCTCGCTCAGCTCTTCAAGGTCCATAAGTACATTATGCGCACCTTTTGTTGTGCGTATAAGCTCATCAAGTTTTATATGCAGGGCTTCCGTATCACGGTTTTGTGAGTTCTGGATAAGGAAGACCATTAAAAACGTAACGATGGTTGTGCCTGTGTTTATTACAAGCTGCCATGTATCAGAATAATCAAATACCGGCCCGCTTATTGCCCAAACAAGAACAGTTGAGAATGCAATTATAGATGCAGGAGGACTGCCGGTAAGCTTAGATGCCCCGCCTGCAATGCGGGTGAATAAATGTTTTTTCGGTCTAGCTTTTTTGGTCATGCAATAAGCATGGGCAAGAGGCTATAAAAATTCAGTATTATTTATGCCTGAAGTTCTAAGCTTGCAGTAAGCTCATTCCATTCACGTTTGGTAAGGCCTGAAGTTTCCTGAGTTACTTTCTCACCTTTAAGCAGGCGTTTTACAACGTCTGTCCCGGTTTTTGAAAGTGCCGTTGCACCCTGACGATATTCCAGGAAGGCTTCGTGCGCAATAGGGCACCAGCGCTGCAGAACATCTATCATGGTATCGGCATAGGCGCGAATTTCGAACTGGGCGTGGCTGTCTGCACGCAGGCGCAGGAAGTGCATAAGGTTATGCAGGTCTATCTTCCAGTACCATTCAGTATAATAATTCAGCGTAAGGTTCATACGCGCAAGTTCACGCGCAAGGCCGTCTTTGTTAGGGTCAATGATGTTGCCCTGATTATCGGCGTTCATCATTTCCTCGTAGTGGCCATAGCAGCGTTCTGCGTCTTCCTGAAGAAGCTGCATTACGCGTTGTGCCTCAATATCAGAAAGGTTCTGGCCGCGGCCCTGATTGTTTATTTTGCTTTGAGCCTGAAGATGCTCACGCTTTGGAATGTAGAATTCTTTGCTCATTACAGAGTAACGCGCCGAATATTCGTTCACGTTAGCGGTGCGGTGACGTATCCATTGGCGGGCAATGAAAATCGGTAATTTGATGTGGAATTTAATTTCGCACATTTCAAACGGGGTAGAGTGCCAGTGGCGCATAAGGTAGAAGATAAGGCCGCGATCCTGGTTCACCTGTTTAGTGCCTTTGCCGTAGCTTACGCGGGCGGCCTGTACTATGGCGCTGTCATCACCCATGTAATCAACCACACGGACAAAGCCGTGGTCCAGTACTTTAATTGGTTCAAACAGGATCTCTTCCATCGCAGGAACCGTAGCCCTGCGCGTTTGTGAGAACTCATCCTGAACAGATGCGATCTCTTGCTTCTTGCTTTGCGAAATGCTCATATGGGACTCACTCTAGAGTTTTTTTATGTGCCTGCAACTAAAAATCTTTCAAAAAAATTGGCCTGCCTGAGCTATATATTAAATTGTTATTGATTAACCCGTTAGGCACTGCATAATCGGGCTATCTATGAAAGAGAATTTCCACTTCGGCTATTTGCGCGACAAATTAATGAAAATGGCGGCCTTCGGGCTTGTTGCCGTTTCAGGTATCATTTTTCTGGCCATGATCAGCCATAATTCCGATGATCCATCGTGGAACAACGCCACCAGCAATGAAACGCATAATATAATCGGCTCGTTTGGTGCGCATCTTTCCGATATGCTGTGGCAGTTCTTTGGCCTTGCGGGCTTTTTAGTTTGCCTGCTGCTGGTCATGTGGGCTTACCGTATCTATCAGGGCTTTTTCATATCAAAATTCTGGTTGCGTTCATTAACGTCTGTTCTTGCAATAACCGCCACGGCGGCGGTTGCCAGCGGCGTGTTTGATTTTGGCGGCGTGTTCGGTGATTTCATTAAGCGTCAGTTATATTTAGAGCTTACCGACCCTATATATAATACAATCTTCATTGCAGCGGCTATTTTCCTGACGCATTTTTCATCGGGCCTGAAACTGCGTGAAGAACGTGAGCTTTATCAGAAAGCATCTGAGCCGGTTGAAAAGGTTGCAGGTATTGTGCAGCGTAAAGTAAGTGCCATGATGCGCAAAAAAGAAATTGAGCGTGAACGTGAAGAGCGCAAAGAGCCTTCAGTGGCAGAATATGCAAAGCGTATTGCAAAACCTGCGTCTGCGCCGCAAACAGCTGCCGCAAAGCCAAAGGCGCAGCAGCCTAAACAGGCAAGCCTTGAGCTTGGTTTAGAGGGTGATTTTGAGCTGCCTTCAACAGATTTCCTGACATCAAGCCCGCAGCGCCTTGTTACTGCGCGTATGAGCGAATCTGCACTTTCGCAGAATGCCAAGATACTTGAGGGTGTGTTGGCTGATTTCAGCGTTAAGGGTGAAATTACCCGCATCAGCCCCGGCCCTGTAGTTACTCTTTATGAATTCCAGCCGCAGGCGGGTACAAAATCACAACGTGTTATTGGCCTTGCCGATGATATTGCGCGTTCTATGAGCGCGGTGTCTGCGCGTATTGCGGTTATTCCCGGCCAGAACGCGATCGGTATTGAACTTCCGAACAGCAAACGTGATACGGTTTACTTCCGTGAGATGATGGAAGCGCGTGAATATACTAACGGCAGCTTTAAGCTTCCTCTGGCCCTTGGTAAAGATATCGGCGGTACACCTGTGGTTACCGACCTTGCGAAGATGCCTCACTTGCTTGTGGCAGGTACAACCGGCTCAGGTAAATCAGTTGCAATCAATACAATGATCTTATCGCTTCTTTATTCGATGCCGCCTAGTAAGTGTAAGTTCATTATGATTGACCCTAAGATGCTAGAGCTTTCTGTTTATGACGGTATCCCGCATTTGCTTGCGCCGGTGGTAACCGAGCCGGGCAAGGCCGTGGTTGCCCTTAAGTGGGTTGTGAAAGAGATGGAAAACCGTTACCGCCTGATGTCTACTATGGGTGTGCGTAATATTGACGGCTTTAATGAGCGCATGGAAGATGCGATAAGGAAAGGTGAAAAACTTTCACGCCAAGTGCAAACAGGTTATGACCCTGAAACGGGCAGGCCGATTGTTGAGACGATACCTATTGCTACTGAAAAATTCCCGTACATTGTTGTTATTGTGGATGAGATGGCCGACCTTATGGTTGTTGCGGGTAAAGATATTGAGGGTTCTATCCAGCGACTTGCGCAAATGGCGCGTGCTGCGGGTATACATATCATCATGGCAACTCAGCGCCCTTCGGTTGACGTTATTACGGGTGTTATCAAAGCTAACTTCCCTACGCGTATATCGTTCCAGGTTACATCAAAAATTGACTCGCGTACAATTCTGGGTGAGCAGGGTGCTGAGCAGCTACTTGGCCAGGGTGACATGCTTTACATGGCGGGCGGTGGACGTGTAAGCCGCGTTCACGGTGCATTTGTGGATGAGCGTGAAGTTGAGAAGATAGTGAAATTCCTGAAATCGCAAGGTGCGCCTGCATATGTTGACGATGTTACGCGTGAAGAGCCTGAAGACGGCGAGATAACCAGCGGCATGATGGGTGAAGATGCATCACTTTATGATCAGGCAGTGCAAATTGTACTGCGTGATAAGCGTGTTTCCACATCTTATATTCAGCGCCGCCTGCGCATAGGCTATAACAAAGCGGCAAGTTTAATTGAGGAAATGGAACAACAGGGTGTTGTTTCTGCTCCTAACCATTCAGGTAAACGAGAAATATTAGTAAGGGAAGGTGCAGCATGAAACCATTAGTCAGTTTAGTTAATTCAAAATGGTTCAATAACATTGTAATTGCGCTTATCCTTGTGAACGCGGCAATTCTTGGCGCGCAAACCTACCTGCCTGTAATGAAAGAATATGGCGAGCAGCTATATATTGTTGAGCAGTGCATTTTATGGTTCTTTGTATTTGAGATCGTTCTTAAAATTGTAACCAACGGCAAACGCTTTTTCCAGAAACCGTGGAATTTATTTGATGCCGTTATCGTTGGTATGTCGGTCCTTCCTAATTACGGTGCACTTTCAGTATTCCGCTCGGCGCGTGTGCTTATGGTGCTAATGGTGATTTCCGATACTCCGCGCCTGCGCCGCACTATGGGTGTATTGACCCATGCGCTTCCGGGTATTGCTTCAATTGCTGCTATCCTTGGCGTGATACTTTATGTATTTGCAGTGCTTGCGACCAAGTTCTTTGGTGGTGCATTCCCTGAATGGTTCGGTAATCTTCACGTTTCATTGTTCAGCCTGTTCCAGATAATGACGCTTGAAGGCTGGGTGGGTATGGTTGAGCAAATAATGGAAGTATTCCCGACAGCTTGGATATTCTTCATATTGTTCATAATCATCTCTACCTTCACTATTTTGAACCTGTTCATAGCAGTTATGGTGGATGCGCTTAACCACATCCACAGACAGGAAGAAGAGACTGAGATCAAGCTTATCAAGCAGCTGCGCAGTGAAGTTGCCGAGCTGAAAGAGCTTATCCAGAAAAAGTAGGAAAACCTATCTAATTTAAGTAAATACGTCGTTATCCTGCGGACTCGGCAATGCTCGTGTATATTTATATACTCCGCTTGCCTTGCTTTGGCTGCCTAATCTTTGCTCAAAATATAATCTTTTGTGAGTCATAATTTTCCGCACGCGTGCGTTGTTGTTTTAATTTAGCTTAAAACGGCTGCATTATATTTGCGTTTGGCGTTGCCTGCCTGTTCATGCTCCAGCCCCGTTTACAAACCCGAGGGGCAAGGGTTTTACCTTTTAAGGGTGCTGCAGCACCTGAGCCTGATGCAAGGTAAAGGGCAAAGGCTCATTCTTTTATTATTATGTTATGGGGTAGGGCTAATTGTCAAATTAGCAGGAGAAAATTATTGGCCTAGTTAGACGTGTTGCTTTCTACAGGGTTAGAGGCAACTTCGCGTTCTTTGCTTGCCTTGATAACATACTGGGCAAGTTGCGGGCCTGCTTCAGGGGCGCGTTTAAGTTTTGCTGCAAGTTGATCCTGCTTAACTTTGAATGCTTTTAGTTCTTTGCCGCCAAGTTTGCCTGCGAAGTTCAGGTTTGTGGCAGAAGTAGGGTTTACCTGCTCACCGTTCTTAAGTAGTTCGTAATGCAGGTGAGGGCCTGTTGAGCGGCCTGTTGTGCCGACATATGCAATAACCTGACCCTGTTTTACTTTTACGCCCGGCTTAATGCCTTTGCCAAAGCGGCTTGCGTGCGCGTATGCAGTTGAATAGGTTTTGTTATGCTTAATTTTTACGTAATTACCGTAAGCGCCTTTTTTGCCTGCTTCAACAATTGTGCCGTCACCAGCGGCATAAATAGGGGTGCCTGTGCTTGCGCCAAAGTCAGTGCCTTTATGCATTTTTGAGTAGTTAAGTATCGGGTGGAAACGCATGCCGAAACCGCTGGTGATGCGTGCGCCGTCAACCGGTGTGCGAAGTAATGATTTT
>CAYVII010000065.1:0-8018 GCA_964451475.1 uncultured Rickettsiales bacterium | reverse complement strand
AACCATGATCGCAACAACAATAAAGATCGGCAGAACTGTCCAGATGATCTCAAGTTTAGTGTTGTGTGTAACATTGCTTGAAACAGGGTTGCGCTTACGGCTGAATCTGATGCAGATATAGGTGATGATGCCAAGTACAAAAAGCGTAATAAGCGTGATTACCACAAGCAGTTCATTATGGAACTGGCGGAACGTATTTTGCAGTTCGCCGTCAGCCAGCTGGAAGTCATAACCCCAGTTATGAGGCTGTGCATTTATTAGTTCCGCTGCATTGGCAGAGAATGCAACTGCGCATAAAACTAACATCATCGAAAGAATTTTTTTCATAAGTAAAGTATCTTATTAAGATTAATTTTGCAGGGAAATTAGCCTTTTCTTCAAAAAATGCAATCTGAATTTGGAATTTACGGATTTTGGCATGTAAAAATAAAAAACCCCGCCGCAAATATTTGTTTGGGCAGGGTTTTTTACCGTAGTGTTTATTTCTTGATTTACACGCTGTAGTACATGGTGAACTCAATCGGGTGCGGAGCTGTTTCGTAAGTTTCGGTCTCCTCCATCTTAAGTGCAATATAAGCGTCGATCTGGTCATCATTGAACACATCACCTTTTTTCAGGAAGGCGCGGTCAGCGTCAAGAGCCTGAAGTGCTTCGCGAAGTGAACCGCAAACAGTAGGGATGTTTTTCAGTTCAGCCGGAGGCAGGTCATAAAGGTTTTTGTCCATTGCATCACCAGGGTGGATCTTGTTCTCAATGCCATCCAGACCGGCCATAAGCATTGCTGCATATGCATAGTAAGGGTTGGCAGTTGCATCAGGGAAGCGTACTTCAATACGTTTGCCTTTAGGCGAAGCAACATACGGGATACGGATAGATGCAGAACGGTTACGTGCAGAATATGCAAGAAGTACCGGCGCTTCATAACCCGGAACAAGGCGTTTATAGCTGTTCGTTGATGGGTTGGTAAAAGCGTTCAGTGCTTTAGCGTGCTTAATGATACCGCCGATATAGTAAAGAGACATCTCGGAAAGGTCTGCATAACCGTTACCTGCGAACAGGGGTTTGTTCGCTTTCCAGATAGACTGGTGAACGTGCATACCCGAGCCGTTGTCACCGTAAATAGGTTTAGGCATGAAAGTTGCCGATTTGCCGAAGGTGTGGGCAACGTTGTGAACTACATATTTATATAGCTGCAAATTGTCGGCAGTGCGCGTAAGCGTTGAGAACTCAATACCAAGTTCGCATTGGCTAGGCGCAACTTCGTGGTGGTGAAGAACTGCATCAAGACCCATTTGCTCAAGCATAAGCATCATTTCTGCACGGACTTCGTTTAGTGAGTCTACTGGCTGGACAGGGAAGTAGCCGCCTTTTTTACGTGGGTGGTGACCATGGTTTCCACCTTCAATTTCGGCGTCTGTGCTTTCAGGGTCTTCGTCAGAACCAAGTGCATAGAAAGAAGCTGTCTGGGTTGTTTTGAAGCGAACATCGTCAAACACAAAGAACTCAGCCTCAGGGCCAAAGTAAGCAGTATCGCCAATGCCCGTGAATTTAAGATATGCTTCAGCTTTTTTTTGCTGTGGAGCGCGGGTCACGTGTGTAGCCTTGGCCTGTTGCAGGCTCGATAACGTCACAGAAAATAATAAGCGTAGATTGAGTAGTGAACGGGTCCATAACGGCAGTTGATGGATCCGGCATAAGGATCATGTCTGATTCGTTTATGCCTTTCCAGCCGGCAATAGAAGAGCCGTCAAACATAACGCCGTCGGTGAAAGTTGATTCTTCAACTTTATGGGCGCGGTAGCTTGTGTGGTGGCTTTTGCCGCGGGGGTCAGTGAAGCGGAAATCAACGAATTCAACTTCCTGTTCTTTAATAAGGTTAAGAACGCCTTTTGCGTCCAGAGGTTTTTTATCAGCCATAAATCCCTTTTTTGCTGTTGTTTGTGCTAGGCCTGTCTTTTTAAGCAAAACAAAGAGCTTGTCAAGCTTTAGACAAATAAGTATAATACAAGTATAAATATACTTTATGTTGAATTTAATAAAAAAGCTCAAGCCGAATCTGGGAAAATATAATCCCGGTCAATTAGTTGATATGCTTGCCGATGTTGAGCTGGCAGGCGCGATTGAGGCTGCCTCTAACCCTGAATATTTATATTATGACGGTCTGCAAGAACTGCCGCCTAACATGGAAAAAGAAAAATTTTGGGCAATAGTGAAGGTCGGACGTAAATATTCCGGCCGTCCGTTACCTCCGCTTAATTTCAATGAGCGCCCCTTCATGCTGGTGAATTTGTTCAAGCATAACGAAATTTTCTACAGGCTGGATAATAACATCTTCACGGGCCAGCTGTATAATAAACAGGATGAAGCAGAAGCACTTATAGAAGAGGCGGTCTATTCTGCCGCAATCGAAGATACTGAGATTAAAACCCGCGCCGCCCGCCGCTTTCTGCTGGAAAGCACTGAAGCAGCAACAGCGCAGGAAAAGCTGGTGAAACGCAGTTACAAACTATACCGCGATATTCTGGCGCAAAAAAAGGTGAGCGCGGAATTCCTGCTTTCATTTTCTGATGCAGGTCGTTTCCGTAATGATGATGAACAAGAGCGTTTGGTAAATTCCCCTTCAAATCCTGACATGGTTTGCTACATCGCCCCGCCGCTGCGTGTGTTTGAACGAGAGCTGCAGCGCCTTATAGGTTTTGCGAATGATGAACTTGAACACCAGTTCATGCACCCGCTTGCAAAAGCTGCGCTTATTCATTTCTGGGCTCTGGTACTAAAACCGCTGCCGCAAAATAACGGCATACTGGCACGCGCCCTGCAATACTGGTATTTGCACAGATCGGGCCGTAAAAATCTTCTGCTGCCTGTTTCAAAAGCGGTCAGGGCGGATCTTGCGGGCTATTCCAACGCAATATCGTGTGCTGCGCAGGATGATAATGATTACACTTATTTTCAGGATTATATGTTGCGTATGCTGGAAAATGCGGGAACAGAGCAAAACGGTAAACTGCAAAAGACCGGTGATTTTGAGCTGAATATCCTGCCGTCCCTTCAGCGTGATGCCGCCCTAAACAGCCGTCAGGCAAAATTAATTTATGAACTTTGCCGCAGCCGCAGCCACCGCACAAACTTTTCAGGCTATATGCAGGAAAATGCGGTCACCCGCAAAACCGCGGCCGATGACCTTAAAGAACTGGAAAGGGAAGGTTATCTGCTACCGCAAAAAATAGGCCGTAATATATTTTATTACGCTTCGCCAAAAGCGGCGGGCTTATTCAGCTGATTCTAAAGTAAGCTCAGGGTTCTTAGGCATTTTCTTGCCTAAGTGGTTATAGGCAGTGGCCGTAAGGCAGCGCCCGCGTGGCGTACGCTGTATAAATCCCTGCTGGATAAGGAACGGCTCAATCGTCTCGTCTATAGAATCAGACTGGTCGGCAAGGCCTGCCGCAATGGTCTCGATCCCCACAGGGCCGCCGTTATAATGCTGTTCAATAAAGTTCAGATATTTACGGTCGGAGCTATCCAGCCCCGCGCTGTCAACTTCAAGCCTTAGCAAAGATTTATCGGCAAGTTCTTTATCAATCGGTTTACCCGCGGTTTCCGCAAAATCACGTATACGGCGGAGTAGTCGCAAAGCAATACGCGGCGTTCCGCGTGAGCGTTTCGCAATTTCATTTGCACCGTCATCGGTAATTTCGGCATTCAAAACTTTTGCCGCACGTGTAATTAATTTTTTAAGCTCCCCTGTAGAATAAAATTCCAGCTTCAGCGGAATGCCGAAACGGTCACGTAACGGGTTAGAAATTAAGCCAATGCGGGTGGTAGCGCCAACCAGCGTGAACGGGTTCAAATCAATACGCACCGTGCGCGCCGCAGGCCCTTCGCCAATAATTAAATCAAGCTTGAAGTCCTCCATTGCAGGGTAAAGGATCTCTTCAACTGCAGGGTTTAAGCGGTGAATCTCATCAATGAACAGCACATCATTCGGCTGCAAATTCGTAAGTACCGCAGCAAGGTCAGCCGCCTTAGTTATTATCGGGCCGCTACTCGCCCTGAAGCCCACACCCAGTTCATTTGCAACAATGTGAGATATTGTGGTTTTACCCAAGCCGGGCGGGCCATATAAAAGAACATGGTCAAGTGCGCCGCCTCGTTTTTTTGCAGCATTTATGAATACCCGCAAATTCTCACGCGCTGATTCCTGTCCTGTAAAATCATCAAGTGAAAGCGGGCGGATAGAACTTTCCACATTATCTTCTTCTGCGCGCTTAGGGTTAACTATACTCATCGTCCGACCTCTTTAAGTGCGGCGGTAATTATTTGTTCCAGTTTCATATCGTCATTTGCAACTTTATTCACTGCAACAAACGCGTCCATACGCGCAATGCCAAGGTTGGTCAGTGCCGATATCGCATCATTCTTAGCCGATTGCTGAACCGGCGCGGGGGCGGCCTTGCCTGCTTTTGCCGGCAGCGGAATTTCTGCCAGAGTGCCAACTTTGGATTTTAGCTCGGTAATAATACGCTCCGCCAGTTTAGGCCCAACACCGTTGGCACGCGTAATTGCCGTTTTATCCTGCGCCGCAATTGCAGTTGTAATTTCATCGGCAGTTAAGGCAGAAAGTATCGCAAGTCCCACTTTTGCGCCAACGCCCTGAACAGAGGTCAGTAATTTAAAGCTGCGCTTTTCAGCCTCAGAGGCAAAACCGTACAGGTGAATATGGTCTTCGCGCACATGCGTTTCAATTAAAAGGCTGGCTGCCTCACCTTCATTGCCTGCGGCAGAAATTGTTTTGGAAGAGCAAAAAACAACGTAACCTACGCCGTTCACATCCAGTAAAATGGAGTCTTCATTGGTGGCTTCTACAATACCTTTGAGCTTACCTATCATGGGTAAAATATTATACTGCCCTGATTATTAGTCCAGAAAAAGGAAAGGGGCGCATATAAGCGCCCCTTCAAATTAGTTTAGACTGTAGAAATTATAATAATTTCTTTTCCTTGAAGTAACGCTGTGCACCTTTGTGTAGAGGGGCAGTGTTGCCTTCATGTACAAGGCGTGGAGCGTCAAGCGTAGAGAATACAGGGTGAAGCGTTTTAAAGTTATCGAAGTTATCGAATATCGCTTTAACAAGCTGGTATGCAACTTCTTCATCAAGCTCTTCGGTAGTTACGAAAGTAGCTTTAACGCCGATAGTTTTAACATCGTCAGGCGTGCCGTTATACATCCCGCCCGGGATTGTTGTGTAAGCATAGTAAGGGCTTTGCTGAACAAGTTTATCAATGTCAGGGCCGTCTACAGGTATAAGTTTGGTATCGCACGTAGTTGTAACTTCCTGAATAGCGCCGTTCGGGTGGCCTGCAGCATATATCATTACGTCAATTTGCTTGTTGCAAAGAGCTGCAACTTGCTCAGAAGCGCGCATTTCAGTAGCTGTTGCGAAGTCTTTTGCCGTCCAGCCTTTTTGCTTCATTATGAATTCCATAGTAGCGCGGATACCTGAGCCTACGTTGCCGATATTTACTTTTTTGCCTTTGATATCATCAAACTTATTGATGCCTGAGTCTTTGCGCACAACTACAGTGAAAGGCTCAGAGTGAAGGCTGAACAATGAACGAAGGTTCGTCATTGGTTTCTGGTCAGCGAAATAGTCGGTACCTTTATATGCGTTGTATTGCATATCGCTTTGCGCAACCGCTACCTCAATCTCGTTCTTACGGAGTGCGTTAAGGTTGTCTATAGAGCCGCCGGTTGATTCAACCGAGCAACGAATGCCATGGGTTTTACGGCCACGGTTCACTAAACGGCATATTGCGCCGCCGGCAGGGTAATAAACACCCGTTACGCCACCTGTACCTATGGTAATGAATTTATCGCCTGCGCGGCTACTGGTATCGGGCATTAGTACTGCCACGGCTACGATTGCTAAAAACGCTGCAATAAAAGCAAAACTTCTCATTATATAAACCCCACGGATAATTTTTAATATTAAATTTGAGTGCCTAAAAGGTTATATTAGTCTAGCCTTTTAGTCAAGATAGCTATTTTTAAACTTATTTAAGCTCTTTTTAACCTTTCGTTAACCCGCTGGTGAGATAATAGGTGAACCTGTGGCATGATGCACATGGGTAACAAAGCGCCAAGATGGCACGGAATTTGCTTAAGGTATAGGCTATGGTATCATTGATAAACTTCGGCAATATTAAGACGATAAACGGCAGGACAACCCTTTCCGGTTCACAATCAGGTCTTGATACATCATCCATTATTGAGCAGCTTGCCACGGCTAAGCGCCTGCCTGCCGTTAAGTTTGAAGACAATATTAAAATAAACAACAACCGTATCAATGCGCTTACGGAAATGAAGAGCATGCTTACCTCCCTTAGGGATTCGGTGGCAAAATTGCGCAATCCGGTTGGTTTTGGTGCATCAAGCAGTAATGCCTTTGAGGCACGCGCGGCATATATGAGTATGTCAACGGGTGAAACTGCCTCAAATTATATGGGCGTTACCACATCTAACGGTGCTCCCCTTGGTAAATATGAAGTTTCTATCACTAACCTTGCAATTGCTCAGAGCGATCTTTCTGAAAGCTTCGGCAGCTTAAGCGCAAGCGTAGTGGCAGGTGATGGCACAGGCGGCCCTGCTACGGGCAAATTCAATGCCGGCACATATAATATTAATTACACTGATGCTAACGGTGACCCTCAAACGCAAAGCATAACTCTTACGGCGGGATCTAACCTTGCAACGGTGCGCGATGCGATCAACTCGAAATCATCGGCAACCGGCGTTAAGGCTGTCTATAGAGCCGCCGGTTGATTCAACCGAGCAACGAATGCCATGGGTTTTACGGCCACGGTTCACTAAACGGCATATTGCGCCGCCGGCAGGGTAATAAACACCCGTTACGCCACCTGTACCTATGGTAATGAATTTATCGCCTGCGCGGCTACTGGTATCGGGCATTAGTACTGCCACGGCTACGATTGCTAAAAACGCTGCAATAAAAGCAAAACTTCTCATTATATAAACCCCACGGATAATTTTTAATATTAAATTTGAGTGCCTAAAAGGTTATATTAGTCTAGCCTTTTAGTCAAGATAGCTATTTTTAAACTTATTTAAGCTCTTTTTAACCTTTCGTTAACCCGCTGGTGAGATAATAGGTGAACCTGTGGCATGATGCACATGGGTAACAAAGCGCCAAGATGGCACGGAATTTGCTTAAGGTATAGGCTATGGTATCATTGATAAACTTCGGCAATATTAAGACGATAAACGGCAGGACAACCCTTTCCGGTTCACAATCAGGTCTTGATACATCATCCATTATTGAGCAGCTTGCCACGGCTAAGCGCCTGCCTGCCGTTAAGTTTGAAGACAATATTAAAATAAACAACAACCGTATCAATGCGCTTACGGAAATGAAGAGCATGCTTACCTCCCTTAGGGATTCGGTGGCAAAATTGCGCAATCCGGTTGGTTTTGGTGCATCAAGCAGTAATGCCTTTGAGGCACGCGCGGCATATATGAGTATGTCAACGGGTGAAACTGCCTCAAATTATATGGGCGTTACCACATCTAACGGTGCTCCCCTTGGTAAATATGAAGTTTCTATCACTAACCTTGCAATTGCTCAGAGCGATCTTTCTGAAAGCTTCGGCAGCTTAAGCGCAAGCGTAGTGGCAGGTGATGGCACAGGCGGCCCTGCTACGGGCAAATTCAATGCCGGCACATATAATATTAATTACACTGATGCTAACGGTGACCCTCAAACGCAAAGCATAACTCTTACGGCGGGATCTAACCTTGCAACGGTGCGCGATGCGATCAACTCGAAATCATCGGCAACCGGCGTTAAGGCAACGATCATCAAATTCTCTGAAACTGATTACCGCCTGAAACTATATGCTGATGAAACAGGTACAGCCAACGCATATACATTTACAAACGGCACAGGCGCAAAAGTGAATTTCACTACAACAGCGGCCGATGATGCGCGTATTAAACTGGAT
>CAYVII010000064.1:0-8091 GCA_964451475.1 uncultured Rickettsiales bacterium | reverse complement strand
AATGCCCTATCGTTGATACATGGTGGCAGACAGAAACGGGCGGGCATTTAATTACTCCGCTTGCAGGCGTGACCGACCTGAAACCCGGTAGCGCAAGCTTCCCGTTCTATGGCGTACAGCCTGTAATACTTGATAAGGACGGCAAAGAGCTTGAGGGCGAGGCTGAAGGCGTGCTTTGCATAAAAGATAGTTGGCCAGGGCAGATGCGTAGTGTTTACGGTGACCATAAGCGTTTTATTGAAACTTACTTCAGCCAGTATGCAGGCTATTATTTTTCAGGCGACGGTGCAAAGCGTGATGCTGAAGGATATTACTGGATAACAGGCCGTGTTGATGATGTTCTTAACGTAAGCGGCCATCGTATTGGTACGGCAGAGGTTGAGTCGGCACTAGTGTCTCACACAAAAGTTTCTGAGGCTGCGGTGGTTGGTTACCCGCATAATATCAAAGGTCAGGGCATATATGCGTATGTAACGCTTAAGGACGGAGTTGAGGCGAATGACGAGCTTGGAAAAGAGCTTATAAAACATGTACGCGCGGAAATTGGCCCTATTGCTACGCCTGACCTTATCCATTTCACGCCTGCTCTTCCCAAAACGCGTTCGGGTAAAATCATGCGCCGTATATTGCGTAAGATTGCAAATAAGGAAACTGACAGTTTGGGCGATACTTCAACGCTGCTTAACCCTGAAATTGTTACTGCTCTGATAGAGGCGAATAAAAGACTAACGCTTTCCTAAAGAAAAACCGTTGGCGAATTCTTTTACATAATCGCCAGCTTCACGCGCTGCTTCGCGTTCAAAAAAATGGAAATCAGGCAGGTTGACGCCATCTTTACGCATCCTATCCAGCGTTTCCCTGTCTTTATCATCTCCGATTATCACGATATCACGATAAAGATGGTAATTCACCAGACGTGAAAAATCACCTTGATGCGCCTGCATGCGGTAAGCATTTGGAGTTACTATAAATCCCAGATCCCTGACAGGCATATCAAGGGGAATAATTATAACGCCGCAATTTAAAACAGGCTTCCTGCCACTCATTTTGCTTTCTTTTTCTTCCTGACCGGTTTTGTTTCTTTTTCGATAGGGTCTTTGTAATATTTCAGCGCGAACAAAGTTATAAGCATTGCCGCCATTAAATAAAACGCAGGCGCAGACTGGTAGCCAGAACGGTCTATCATCCATGTTGCAACTAACGGAACCGTGCCGCCAAATAACGCTGCCGAGATATTGTATGAAAGGCCGATGCCCGTGTAGCGTATGCGGGTCGGGAACAGATCAACAAGGAAAGCAGGTATCGGCCCGCCGTAAAGACCTACCATTGCGCCAAGCAGTATATTTGCCGTAAGCGCGTAAACCATATTACCTTCTGAATATATAAGCAGTAAGAAGATAGGGTAAATCATCACCAGGAATGCAAGCGTGACCCAAAGCATTATGCGGCGGCGGCCGACACGGTCTGAAAGGTAACCAGCAATTGGCACTGTAAGCATCATTACGAACATTGCACATGCATTCATGAAAAGCGTTTCATCCATGCTGAAACCTTTTGCCTTACGCAGAAAACCGATAACGAAAACAGACATTGTGTAGAACGGAACCGTAACCGTTAAGTAGCATGCAATTGCAATAAGAAGTTCTTTGTAGTTCTGGGTGAATACATCACGCACCGGACGTTTTGAGGTTTTACCGTGCTTTTTAGCTTCCATGAATTCAGGGCTTTCCTCTGTGTAATGGCGTATGTAAAAGCCAACAAGACCAATAACTATGCCGACAATGAAAGGTACACGCCACCCCCATGTCTCAAGCTCTTCCTGCGTTAGAATATTTGCACAGACAGTGGCAACAATTGAGCCAAGCAAAACACCGCAGGCTAGGCTGAATATCGTGGCAGAGCCAACAAGGCCACGTTTTTTAACAGGTGAGTGTTCTACAAGGAAAGTAATTGAACCGCTGAATTCCCCGCCCAGTGAAAGCCCCTGAAGAAGGCGGATGAAGGTTAGAAGGATCGGCGCCCATATACCTATATCGGCATATGTGGGAAGAAAGCCTATGCAGGCGGTTGGCAGAGCCATTAGCAAAATTGAAAGGGCAAGCGAAACTTTGCGCCCCCATTTATCACCGATATAGCCAAACAGCACCGCGCCGAACGGGCGCATGATAAAGCCTGCGGCAAATGTTCCGTAAACAGCCATGAGGGAAACAACCTCATTATCACTGGGGAAATATAAATGGCCTATTATAACGGCGAACATTCCGTAAAGGGCGAAGTCATACCACTCCAGCCCGTTGCCAATCATTCCGGAGATAACAACTTTCTTCATTCTATGTGAGTTCCTGTATTTGCGTGTCTGTAAGATTTCCCGGCACTATCATCACGGGTATCATCAGCTTTCCTGCTAGTTCTGAAGCCAGCAATGATATAGTATCTTTCTTGCCTGCAGCTTGCGGTGCTTTGCCGATAATAAGCATGTTGATATCAGCATCATTTGACGCGGCTGCGATTATTTCTTCGCCTACCATACCTTCACGGATAATGAAGCTTGGAGTTATGCCTGCTGCTGCCTGAGCCTCGCCCGCCATTTCATTCATAAGCTTTTCAGCTTCTGCCCAGCGTTCCTGCTTCATCTTTTCACCAACGCCGAACAGGCTGTTATATTCAGATGGGTCTAGCACGTGGATAAGTTCAATGGGGCAGTTCAGCTGCTTTGCTTTGGCGCAGGCAAAACGCACCGCAATGCGGGAATGCTCGGTTTTATCAACAGAAACAAGTAACTTTGTGCGTCGCTTCATTTAGCCGTCTTATCTTAAAATTGAGATAGTTGCAACAGCCTGAACAGCAATTCCTTCTCTTCTACCGGTGAACCCTAAACCTTCTGTTGTAGTGGCTTTAACATTTATGCGCTGTTCTTCTATGTTCAAAAGCGCAGCCAGCCTTGCGCGCATAGCTTTTTTGTGCGGGGTTATCTTTGGCTCTTCGGCTATAATAGTGATATCAATATTAGATATAAGCGCATTCTTTTCTGCCAGTAATTTTAACGTATGCTCAATAAATATTGCCGAGTCAGCGCCTTTCCATTTAGGTTCTGAAGGCGGAAAATGCTCGCCGATATCACCCTCTCCTATTGCGCCAAGCATTGCATCTGTCAGTGCATGCAGGCCTGCATCTGCGTCTGAATGGCCTTTTAGTTTTTTGTTATGCGGAATTTTTACGCCGCATAATATGACACCATCGCCTGCTTCAAACTCATGCACATCAAAGCCGTTGCCGGTGCAGAAGTCTTGCTGCCTTGCAATATCTGAGGCGGTTGTAATTTTTTTGTTCATCTCATCACCTTCAACAAAATTCAGTTCCTGCCCTGCCGCTTCAAATACCTGCGCATCATCGGTAAGTTTTTGCCAGTGGCTGGAATGGTGCTGGTGAGCGTGGAATATTTTTTTAAAATCAAAACCCTGCGGCGTCTGGATTATTTGCAGTTTACTGCGGTCTATTGCTGCGCCATCTATACGAACGCTGTCTTTTATTCCTACTACCGGAATTGCCGAGTCATGCGCTTGCAGGCCTTCGATTACATTGCTTATAACTTTGGCGCTTACGAACGGGCGGGCGGCGTCATGTATCAGCACGTTCTTGGGGTTTTGTTTTATAAGGTCAACAAGGCCAAGACGAACGCTGTCTTGCCTTTCATTCCCGCCGAAGCAGTATGGAACATCAAGATCAAAGAAATGTTCGTGCTCTTTATTAATTACTACCAGAACGCCGTCTATTTGCGGGTGTTTTTTAAACGCCTCAACAGTTTGGGCAAGAACAGTTTTTGTGCCAAGCTTTTGGTATTGCTTGGGTAAACCGCTGCCAAAACGGGTGCCGGAGCCGCCTGCTACTATTAAGGCTATGTTTTTCATAGAGCGCAATCTAGCTAATTGCCGCCCAACAGTAAAGTTGAACCTCAAATTTATATTTACTTTTTTTAATAAGTAGCTATTAGTCTTTGCAAACAAAGAAGAAATTATGAGCTCTATACCTAATTTTTATATTCTTATTGTGGATGATGAACCGCAAATTGCGAATATGGTAGCACAACACATTCGCGTGGCTTTAAGAGATACCGGAGTTAAGCCAGAATTTACGCTGGCCGATAATGCACAAGTTGCAGAAATAATTCTGGAAGGCGAGTTGCAGATTCATGCCGCTATCTTTGATAATGAAATCCCATCTGCTCCTAATGAAGCAAAAGAAGCCGGCGCAGGTGCAAGGCTTGCAAAGCTGGCAAGTGAAAAACAACCCGGTATTGCAACCGTTTCATTTTCAGGCTGGCAGGGAGACAGGGAAGCCAGAAACCTTAGATCTTTGGTAGATTATTCCCAAACCGGTGATGGTGAGAACTGGCACTCAAACCAGCGCCAGCACAGCAGACATCTGATGGATGGTATTGAAGAAAGCATGAAGCGCCTTTTAACATTTGGCTATAGTATTACAAAGGGTGACTCTAACCCTGAAATGTATGACCAGATGAGGGCTTTATTCAGAGACCTGGCTTTAGCGCATAAGAAAAGACACGAAACTCCTGACGCAGCACCGGCTAAAACAGGCGCAGAAGATGACAAGCCGGGGCATCTTGTAGGTAAAGTTATACCTAGAGACCATTTAAAAGGCCGTGACGGAACTATAGGCGCTGCATCGGACGCTAACGGCCAAGGCAGACGCGGAAGAGCGGGCGGCGGCGGTTAAAAAAGCTGGATTTCGGCAGTTTTTTCTGCTAAAAGCCTGCGCATGATCAAGATCGGCAATATTGAAGTTAAGGACAATGTTTTCCTTGCCCCTATGAGCGGGGTGAGCGATGTGCCGTTCCGTAAACTTGTTGCCAATTACGGCGCAGGCCTTGTGGTTAGTGAAATGATCGCCAGCCGCGCCATGATAATGGAAACGCGCCAGAGCCTTAAGAAGCTTGCAAAGGCCGATGGGCAAGAGCATTCTGTTGTACAGCTTGCAGGCTGCGACCCTAAAGTAATGGCCGAAGCCGCTAAAATGAACGAAGACCTTGGCGCTGATGTAATTGACATCAATTTTGGCTGCCCTGTTAAAAAAGTTACTAACGGCGATGCCGGCAGCGCGCTTATGCGCCAAGTGCCGCTTGCCACTAAAATCATGGAAGAAACGGTTAAGGCCGTAAAAATTCCCGTTACCATGAAAATGCGTATGGGCTGGTGTCATAATAGCCTTAACGCACCTGAACTTGCGCGTATTGCCGAAGATGTTGGCATTAAGCTTTTGACCGTTCACGGCCGTACACGCAGCCAGATGTATAACGGTAGCGCTGACTGGAAGTTCATTAGGAACGTAAAAGAAGCGGTAAAAATACCTATTATTGCTAATGGTGATATTGTTGATTTTGAATCGGCTGAGAGAGCGCTGGCAGAATCAGGCGCTGACGGCATCATGATAGGCCGTGGCACTTACGGCCGGCCTTGGTTTGTAAAACAGGTAATTGAGCATTTGAAGGGTAACAACCTGCCCTCACCTACTGTTGCCGAACAACTTACCATAGTATTGCAGCATTATGCCGAGGTACTTGACCTTTACGGCGAGCGTAACGGCATCAATATGTTCCGCAAACATGTGGGCTGGTACACTACGGGAATGTATAAATCTGCCGAGTTCCGTAATGGCTTTAACAAAATGAACTGCGCTAAACAGGCAACGCAGGCAATAGTTGATTTTTACAATAGCTTCCTTGACAGACAAAACAGTAACATCGCGCTTGCTGCATAGTTTGTAACTGCTAAAATCAGCAGTATATGAAAATCCCGCTTATAGCATTACTGCTTACCGTTTTTATGTTCACTTCCGGCCATGCGGAGGAGCTTGTGAATTTTTACGAGGTAAGGGACGTTACCGTTACACAGCAAGGTGACAACCTTGCCGCCATGCGTGACAAGGCAATATCTGAAGGTCAGCGCAAAGCCATGGATATTTTCCAGAACCGTTTGAAGGAACGCAACCTTATACCTGAGCCTATGAGCGTTTCAGACATGCAGATAAACGAAGCGATAGATTCAATTGAAGTACGCGATGAAAAAATTTACACACGCTCATACCGCGCAAAACTTAATATCACTTTTTCACCGCGCGTTATCACCCGCCTGTTCAATGTTGCTTATGTAAAACCAACTCCGGCGCCTGATAAGTATCTGGTCATACCTATCATGAACGATTCTGACGGCACTAAAATATGGCGTCATAAATGGTGGGATGTGATGCAGAAGGTGAAAAACAAGAACGTTATACTTCCGCTTGGTGACCTTGAAGATGTGCGTAATTTTACTCGCGAAGATTATTCTGTACGTGACTTCCGTAACCTGCTTAAACTGCAAAAAAAGTATAACTCAACTGCAATACTGCTTGCGGTGGCTGAATATATTCCAAGCCAGAACAGCGTGAATTTAAACCTTGAGCGCATCAAAGGCACTGATGTCCAGACGTACCAGTACGATATTGACGGTAAAAGCGGTGATGAGAACCAGATGCTTGCAATTACAGCAAACAGTCTTGTTAAAAAAATAAACCGTAATAGTTTTGATGACCTTCCGGAAGATGAAGAACAGGAGCCTGTGAAACAGCCGCCTTCGAATATGAGCGTGAAAAGTATGGCCATACCTTCCATCCCTGAAAGGCCGTATGTTGCCCCTACCCCGTACCAGAGCAATACTCCTCGTACCGAGGGCACTACAAATTCAGGAGCACCTGCAGATATTGCTATAGCGGAAGATGTACCTGAAGCCGATGAAGAAATTGAGCATTTCAATAACGAACCGCAAATGACGGATATTTACGTAATAGCGCAGGATCTTATTTCATGGGGGCGCATCCGCCAGAAAATTACCAATACGGAGCTTATAACAAATATCCGCATAAAATCATTCACTGCAGGGCGCGCATTCATTACGCTAACACATAAAGGTGATTTTGCCGATGCCATTACCAAGCTTGAAACAAGCGGCCTTGAAGTAAGCCGTGGCGCGAAACTTTGGGAGATAAGGGAGAAAAAGCAATAATGAGCCGCCAGCTAAAATTCCTGATAATAATATTCTTACTGATACTGGTATTCCTTTATTCTATCAGCGATATTTTGCTTCCCTTTGTACTTGGCCTTACTTTTGCATATCTACTTGACCCTGTGGCTGACCGAATTCAGGCGCGTAAAATTCCACGTCACTGGGCAACGCTTATAATCACCGTTGTGTTCTTTACGGTAATATCTGTTGCCGGCGTACTACTGCTGCCAATAATATTTGAGCAGCTTGGTGAGTTCTTCAGGCAACTTCCGAAGTTCTACAGGCAGTTTGACAGGCAGATCGTTCCAATGATACTTGAGCGCATCCGTGATGTTAACCCGATGATAGCTTCAAAGTTCCATATTGAATCAAAAGATATATCGGAGCATTTGAACACTATAATCAACAACTCTATCGGCGGCTTGTTCGCATCGGGCGTTAACCTGCTTAACTTCCTTTCGCTTATCCTTATCACGCCTATCGTTACATTCTACATGCTGCGCGACTGGGATCTGTTCGTGGCAAAAATGTATTCTCTGCTGCCGCAAGATTATGCGCCGACCATTAAGGAGCAGATAAAGAAAATTGACGATACCATAGCTTCATTCATTCACGGGCAGCTTAACGTATGTATTCTGATGGGGCTTGTTTACGGTTTAACCCTAACGCTGATCGGGCTTAACTTTGGTTTTATCATCGGGCTGTTTACAGGCCTGCTTATTTTCATTCCCTTCCTTGGTTTTTTAACCGGTGCAACAATCGGCGTACTGGTTGCCTATTTCCAGTATCCTAATGACATATCTCAGGTAATGTTCATTGCCGGCGTTTTCATTACAATTCACGTTGTGGAAGCTAATCTTATTTCACCAAAAATAATCGGCGGTAAAATAGGTATTCACCCTGCATGGCTGATATTTGGCATGTTAGCGGGCGGCTCACTGCTTGGGCTTGTGGGTGTTATTATTTCAGTTCCTATGACGGCAATTGTTGGGGTGCTGGTGCGCTTTGCGCTTGAGCAATATTCTACCAGCGG